>NZ_JAPWBS010000008.1:0-83489 GCF_041433575.1 Granulicatella sp. 20925_1_28 | reverse complement strand
GTACTGACCCCAAAAAGTTAGACAATTAATTTAAGCAAAGGATTTAGTTCTGTATTGCACAGGACTAAGTCCTTTTAATTTTACTTTGATTCGTTTGTTGTTGTAATAATCAATATAGTCGACGATTGCCCTCTCAAGTTCCTTTATAGACTTAAATGTCTGCTCATAGCCATAAAACATCTCTGATTTAAGAATGCCAAAGAACGATTCCATCATGCCATTGTCAGTACTATTACCCTTGCGGGACATAGATGGCTGAATGCCCTTATCTTCTAAAAAACTATGATAAAACTCATGCTGGTATTGCCATCCCTGATCACTGTGGAGAATAGTACTCTCATATTGTTCATCTCTAAAAGCTTGTTTTAACATATCTTTTAATTGGTCTAAATTTGGTGAAGACGAAAGGGAATAAGCTATAATTTCGCTGTTATAACCATCTAAAATTGGTGATAAATATAGTTTTTGGTTACTTGTTGGGATAGAAAATTCCGTAATGTCTGTATAGCACTTTTCCATCGGTTTTTCAGCTTCAAATTGACGTTGAATAATGTTTCCAACTCTCTTTCCAACGGTTCCATGATAAGAAGAGTACTTACGTTTTCTGCGAATACGAGCCTTTAGACCTAACATTTTCATCAGGCGTTGTACCTTTTTATGGTTTACGATGAAACCACGGTTTCTAAGCTCAAGAGTAATACGACGATAGCCATAATTTCCTTTATGCTCGTTATAAATAGTTTCTATTTCGTTTTTTACGGCCTGATTCTTATCTTCTAGGTTTAGCTGCTTTAAGTGATAGTAGTAAGTTGAACGAGCAAGTTTAATAATCTTTAGAAGAATATCTAAAGGAAACTCTGGCACTAACTCTCTGACAATCTGTGTCTTTCTTCTTTCTCTTTTTCCTCCTTCAAGCGGAGTTCTCTCAACTTTTTTAGAATGGCATTCTCCGCTCTTAAATACTCATTTTCAGCCTGAAGGCGTTCTTGTTCTGTCATCTCTTCTGATTTTTTCTTTGGCTTACGGCCCATATTAAGTAGTCTCCCTCTTGTTTTCTCAACAATAGTATACTCATTTTTCTTGTATTGTGCGAGCCAGTTATAAAGCATCGCAGGACCCGGAAGACCGTATTCAAGAGAAACTCTTTCTATACTCAAACCTTTATGTAAGACTTTATCAATCATTTCTTGTTTTATTTCTGGAGGATAATAAATTTTCTTCCCTCTTTTTACTATCTCTAAACCATAACGATCAATCAATTTAATCATATAGACAAGATTTCTCGCATTTATACCGAACGTATCTGCAAGTCGTGCGTAGCTAACTCCTTGTTTTCTGAGTTCATAAATTTGAACTTTATCCTCATAAGTTAATTTCATAAAAAAGCACCCCAAAAGTTAGATTTTCTGTCTAACTTTTGGGGTTCACTTCAAATTTCACCATACGTATTTATCTGACAGAATTTATTTTATTGCACAAAAAAATCCCCACATCTGTGGGGATTTTTCCTTATCTAATACCTAATGCAATTCTTGCATAGCGTGACATTCTATCTGGGCTCCATGCTGGATACCAAACCAATTTCACATCGATTGTCTTCACTTCTTCAATCTCTGCTAATGCGCGATGAATCTCATCTGTAATAATATCTGCTAGCGGACATCCCATTGTTGTCAGAGTCATATCCACTTGGCAATGCCCTTCTTTATTCAAGTCAACACGATAAATCAATCCAAGATTGACGATATCGATACCAAGCTCTGGGTCAATCACTGTTTCTAAGGCTTCTAGAATCTTCTCTTGCATTACTTCTGCAGCATTTTTATTTTCTTCTGTCATCTTCTTCTCTCCTATTGAAATACTCTTTGGAAAAAGTCTGCAACGGCTTCAAACACTTGATGTGGGACACGATGCACTTCACCTGGTGTTTCATGCCATTCTACATTTTTCGAATATGGTTCATCTTTGATGCTTTCATAAAATTCTTTATTTAATTCATACGGCACTTTATCATCTGCAGTTCCATGCCATAAGAATAACGGACGGCCATTAATATGTTCAGGATGTTTTGCAAGCGCCATTGCATCTAAGAAGGCTTTGTTCTTTTCAATTTCCGCTTCTAATGCTTCACATTGTTCCTGCGTTGCTCCCGTCATCCAGATAGATGAAATTGTCCATTTCGCAAAACGAGCAGGATCCGCATTTCCCATTAAACTCGCTGCTGCTGTAATATCGGGATATTGATTGAACAAAGCATAGGTTGAAATACCACCCATACTTAAACCAGATACCCCAAACTTCGTTTCATCTAATAGTCCGCGCTGTCTCATTTCTTCTTTTATAATAGGAAGTTCTTTAATGTTATTAGCTACAATTTCCCAGATTTCGCCACCAATCAGACGAACGCCACGGTCTCCGTGTAAGAGTTGGTCTGGTAAAATTGCACGCATTCCACGCTTCGCTAATTCAACTCCAATTGTGACAACACGGTCTTTACTACCTGTCCATCCATGATAAAACACAACAATTGGGATTGCTTGATCTTTTAATGATGCATCCACAACTTCAGCGTACGGAATTCCATTTACTTCACGATAATCAATTTGAATCATAACTTCCTCTTTCTTATTTAATCAAAAATATGGTAAACTTATACAGATATTGTACTTGATGGAAACTTTGAAAACAAGTTTCTGCTTTTAGAAAACCACTTTGAAAGGAGAAAGAATGGAAAAGAAACTCATTGCCATCGACCTTGATGGAACTACATTAAACAACAATTCAGAACTGACTCAAGAAACGATTGATACCCTTCATGCCGTGAAAAACTTAGGCCATGAGGTAGCCATTGTCACTGGTCGCCCTTACCGTAATTCAAAACAATATTACGACCAACTTAACCTAGGCGGCCCAATCGCAAACTTCAACGGTGCCCTCTGCCATATTCCAGGGATGCCAGATTGGGATGGAAAATACCATATCACTCTCGATTCAGAATTCGTACTTGATTTGGTGGCCTTTAACAAAACACTACCGGTCGATTACTTAATGGTCGAAGGAACAGAACTTGTGTATTCAAACATGGAAGAACTACCTGAATGCCCATACTATCCAAAAGACCAAAAGCCAATCGTGATTGATAAAAACACAAAACTCAAAGAACAACCAACAGCCGTTGCTCTCTTCTCTGATGTTGAGAAACAACCAGAGATTAAATCAAAAATCTTAGACCGCTATGATAATGATATTGAAATCCGTACTTGGGGTGGTAACTTCCCATGTCTAGAAGTGATTTCACCAGGTATTCATAAAGCGAAAGCCATTGAACACTTGTCGCGTTACTTTGGAATTAAACAAGAAAATATTCTTGCCTTTGGTGACGAAGACAACGATTTAGAAATGATTGAATACGCAGGACACGGTGTTGCGATGAAGAATGGAATTGATGAATTGAAAAACATCGCAAATGCCATCACTCCATTCACAAATGACGAAAATGGATTAGCGAAATATTTGCAGGACTACTTCCAGCTTCAAGAATTAAAAGCAAATGCATAAGAAAAAAACGATAAGGTTATAGACAGAATCGTCTATATACCTTATCGTTTTTTATTTTGCTAAATATACCGAAATAAATTGACTCACAATCGTGAAGTAAACCAGCACAGATGTTAAGTCGTTAACAGTTGTAATAAATGGTCCACTGGCAATGGACGGATCAAAGTTGAATTTCTCCAATGCAAATGGAATACAAGTCCCTGTTAATGCCGCTACGAAAATCGAAGCAAACATCGCAAATCCAATAATAGCACCAAGAACGATGCTACCGTGCCATAGACTCACAATCCCAAATACCATTCCTCCGGAAATCAATCCGATACCTAGACCAGTTGCCCCCTCTTGCACGAGTACTTTCCAGAAAGACTGTTCCTCTTCGTGAAGACCAATCTTACGAATCGCAACGGCAAGTGATTGCGTCCCTGTATTCCCGGCAGTACCTGTAATCAATGTAATAAAGATGGCAAAGATACTTGCTTGTTGAATAATCGGTTCATAATGTCTAAAGAGGACCGCTGTCACCGTACCCATGATAAGGAGCGTCACAATCCCCGGTAGACGGTTGACAATCCCTGCCCACACGCCTTGGTGCGCTTCATCAACGTTTACCCCGGCAAGACCTGAATAGTCACTCGTCGCTTCTTCTTCGATAACGTCTAAGGCATCATCGACCGTGATAATCCCTACCAGCGTATTCGTATCGTCGACTACTGGAATGGCAAGGAAGTCGTAGTCTTTAATCGTCTGCACCACTTCTTCTTGCGCATCATTCACGTGTACTGTTACAACACGGTCAATCATGATATCCTTGACGAGTTTTTCGTCTGGTTTCACGATTAAGTCTTTCAACGTGAGAATCCCAGTTAAATGATTTTCATCGTCAGTGACATACACATAGTAGATGGTTTCAGCGTCTTCGGCAAAACGTTTTACCGTTGACATCGCTGTTTTTAATGTATCTGATTCATGCACGTAGATAAATTCTGTTGTCATCATCGCCCCTGCAGTATCATCATCATAGTTTAATAATTGACGAAGTTCTGTCGCCGTTTTATGCGGCATCAGACGTAAGTAGGTGCGGACATTTTCTTCCCCTACTTGCTTCAATACGTCTACCGCGTTGTCGGAATACATTTCCGCAAGCATTCGTGAGACATAGGCTTCATCCATCTCGCTTAAATACTCTTCAACATCTTCTACGTCTTCTTCTAGTAGTTCGAACACCATTGCCATTTCTTCAGGAGTCAGAAATTGGTAGGCTAATTTACGTTCTTCCAGCGTTAAACTCAAATAAATCTGCGCCTGGTCGTACGTATGATTCTCAAAGAAAATCTCACGGAACTGTTGTTTGTCTTCCGTTGCCAAGGTGTGTTGAATTTGCTCTAAAATATCTTCAAATTCATATACGATTTCGCTCAATGGTGATTCTCCTCTCTTTATTGCTTGTGGGCTTTAATCCACTCGTCCATATCTTTGGGCAGTGGCGCCACAACGGTAATTTCTTTTTTCGTCATTGGATGAATAAACGTAAGCGAATGACAATGTAAGGCTTGGCGGTCTAAAATCTCGTCTTTCACCCCACCATATAAATCATCTCCCACAAGTGGTGCACCCATCCATGAGAAATGAACACGAATCTGATGCGTACGCCCAGTGTGTAATAAAATCTCGACAAGGTCCGCTCCATCAAGCGTTTCTTTCTTCCAATATTCAGTTAGCGATGGTTTCCCATCTTCTGATACACAACGATTAATAATCGACCCTTCATGTCGGCCAATCGGCGCATCAATCATGCCATGTTCTTCGAGTGTAGCTGTGTCATGCACAATTGCTAAATACTTCTTCTCAATGGTTTTGTCTCGTAAGGCTTGATCCATCCACGCATGGACAACTCGGTGTTTGGCAAACATCATCACTCCCGTTGTATCACGGTCAAGACGCGTCACCACATGAGTAATTTGGTCCGCATAACCACGTCTCTTATAGTATCCTTTCACACGATTCGCCATCGAATGGTCTGGATGCAACTTCGACGGAATCGAAGCCGTTCCAACAGGCTTATTGATAATGAGTAAATAATCATCCTCATACAAAATATCAATCGGCACTTCACTTGGAATCACGGTCTCATGTTCTCCAGACGGCGGAATCACCATCGTTAGGACATCTCCTGGCTGAAGCGTCTTTAGGACAATCTCATGACGACCATTCACGAGGAGGTCCCCATGTGTTTTGACATGAGCAAGAAAGGTTCTTGAAATCCCCACTTCTTGCAAGAAGGACCGCATCATCATCGGATACTCGTATGGGTAATTCCACGTTAAAATCAACGGACTTCCTCATTTCCACGACAATTCACTTCACGCGAACCGATAAACGCATCTTCCACACGATCCCAGAATGGTGTATGACGATACGCCGCAAATGAAATGCGCTCCCCACTAATTTGTAATTGAATTTCTTCAATCTCGTTGGCATCATAGGTTAAATGGTCAATCGCCATCACCATGCCCTCTTTACTTTCAGGACGTAGTGTTAAGACATTATCTTTGGCAAAAATCATTGGCGAACTAAGTGTACGATACACACGATTATTAATCGACGCCATTTCAGTCATCTGCATCACTTCTGCACGCGGATGAACAACGGCTCCCCCTAGAGATTTGCTAAGGCCTGTTGACCCAGTTGGTGTCGCCACACAAAGCCCATCTCCACGGAAGTTTTCAAATAACTCGCCATTAATATACACTTCGCATAACAGCGTGCCATTTACTTTACGCAATGTTGCCTCATTCAAGGCTGCATAACGAACAACATCTCCGCTCTTAAATTTCACATTCACATCGAGTAATGGATAGCTCACACGCTCTCCCTTGTCTTGTTTCAATGACTCGATTAATTGATCCACTTCATAATTACGCCAATCCGTATAGAACCCTAAGTGTCCCGTATGGATGGCCACAAAACGAATGCTATCTAGTTGATCGCGGTAACGGTGAAAGGCGCCTAAAAGCGTTCCGTCTCCGCCAACCGTAATCACCACATCCGGATGCTCATCATCACGCACAAAACAGCCTTCTTGACATAAGCGGTCGAAGGTATTCATGACTTCTTTTGTTTTTTCTGTTTGGTTTCCGTATAAACCGACTTTCATCATGATTCCCTCCGTTTCTTTCGTTTACGTTGATTTTCTTTATTAATCGCAAAAATATATTGCGCTTCTTGAATCTCTTCTCTGATTTGAGACATCTCTTCATCAAGCAAGAACGCCGCTTCTGCAGCACGTTCCAAACGCTCATGAATCGTATCAGGGAATTCCCCTTTATATTTATAGTTCAATGAGTGTTCAATCGTTGCCCAGAAATTCATCGCTAACGTACGAATTTGAATTTCCACAAGAATCTTTGTTTCCCCTTCGATACGTTGCACTGGATATTCCAACACGATATGGTATGAACGATAGCCACTCGCTTTTTTATTTTGAATATAGTCACGTTCAATTACGATATCAAAGTCATTCCGCTGACGAATCAAGCGAACCACTTCATAAATATCATCCACGAACTGACACATAATACGAAGACCTGCTATATCTTGTACACCTTCAAGGAATTCTTCTCTAGGAATATTACGAACTTGCATCTTTTCTAAAATACTCTCTGGAGTCTTCACACGGCCCGTGATAAATTCAATCGGTGCATGCTTTCCTTCCTGACGATACTGACGTCTAATTCCCTTTAATTTAATTTTTAATTCCTCTATTGCTTGATAATACGGAGCTAGAAAGGCTTCCCAGTCTTCTACAAGGGGTGTTTCCCATGTTTCCATATTTTCACCTACTTTTTTTCATTTCCGTTCTCTATCATACCATATTTTATAGGGAATCATGACAAATTAAGGCGATTTTTTTCAAATCTGTCATAAAATGAGCTACAATAGAACACTAAAGGAGGAACGGATATGCCAGAAATTGAAAAAGAGTTTAAAAACTTACTGACAAAAGAGCAATACGAGGCGATTGCGGGCGACTATCAATCAGTCTTTACAAAGGACGTCACGCAGACAAATAGTTACTACGACTACGAAGGTCTCCTCCAACAACATAAAATGGCCCTTCGCATTCGCATTGTCGAAGGAAAAGAAACCGGCGAAATTACGCTAAAGATTCCTCAAAGTAGCTTAGAGGTTCTTGAGTATACCGAAGTCCTTCCGGTAGACATTCTAAATGCGTATAACCACGACAAACAATTCGCGCTTCCAACGTCCCTTCAAGAAACATTGGAAAATAAAGGCATTACACTTCAAACTGTGAATCAAACGGCGCTTCTTACAACGCATCGATTGGAAGGTGCCCTTTCCGAAAATGAGTGGCTTGTTCTCGATGAGAGTCACTATAACGGCAAGGTAGACTATGAGATGGAAATGGAAGTCCGTAGTCTCGAACTTGGCGAACCGGTATTTCTAGGCATTTTAGAGAAATACAAAATTGAACGACGCCAAGCGGAAAGTAAAATTAAACGAGCATTGTCCACGAGATGAGTACAAACGTTACTCGTTGTGCAAATTATTCTGACATTTCAACAAACTATGTTACAATGATATTACAAAGTTAGTTAGGGAACAGGGGTGTAAGATTTTGAGTAGTTCAAAAACAAAAAATCTATCAGAACACACTTCACACGAAAAGATTTTCGAATTATATTTATTCGTGAATCCATTGGGATCATATTGTTATCGCTGTGAAAATGAACTATTAAAATTTGTTCGCAATTCTGAGTTTAAGGTACATTACCAATTCGTAACGTTTCATAATTTACAAACGGTTGATCAATATATGAAAAACCAAAAGTTAGATGAAACGGATTTAGATTTAAGAAACGAAATCTATACTAGAATTTATGATGCGGCTCTTTCTTATAAAGCTGCCCTCTTACAAGGAAAACGTCCAGGTCGTCAATTCTTATTTGAATTGCAACACCAAATTCATCATCACAATCGTTGCTACAGCAAAGAGTTATTAGATGAAATTTTAGATAATATTGAAATTGATAAGAAAATGTTTTACGAAGATAAAGCAAGTGCTGCTGTGAAAACAGCGTACGACCGCGACTTACAAATCGCTCAAGAGATGAATGTAACGCACACTCCTTCTCTTGTCATCTTCGATAATTCAAATCATTCTTATGGAATCTTACTGGCGAACAGTATTACGGCGGATACCATTAGTGAAATTTGTAATGGTGAGCCTCTTCCTGAATGCCCAGAAGTCAAACGACTTGTAGAAGTTCGCTCACGCCACAACTTAGCAAAAGTCGTTAATATGAATCGTTAAACGAATTAAACTCCTCCATTTGGAGGAGTTTTCTTTAGTTATAAAAGGAAAAAGAGCTCACACTGTGAGCTCTTTTTTGATTTTTGTCTTTCTGCCTATGAAGTTGAACTCGACCTCGCAGAAATGGCGTGCGTTTCCCGAAACGTCCGCACGACTCGTCCCGAGTCCCTTCTTTCAATTTCAAATTCTTCGCACTGTGAAGAATTTTCCAACGTTCCATTTCTGAGCGCTCGGTCTCGTATCACGCAGTGGTTTATTGACTTTCTTTTCATCACTCGTGATTCAAGAAAGTCTAATAAACTGTGCGGGCGAAAGACTACGAAGCAGAAAAACCTCACACTGTGAGGTTTTTCTTGTCTTCTGTCTTTCTGCCTAGTCGTTCATAAGCGCTTCTAATTGAGATAGACGTTGTTCGAATACGTCGAATGCGTCGTATAAGTAGTCTTTCTTCGTCATGTCTACGCCAGCTTTTTTCATTACTTCGATTGGAGCGTCGCTGCGTCCTGCACGTAAGTAGTTTAAGTAAGCTTCTAAATCTTCTGGAGTACCATGTAAGATTTTATCTGATAAAGCAGTTGCTGCAGCCATACCAGTTGCGTATTGGAATACGTAGTAGTTCATGTAGAAGTGAGGGATACGTGCCCATTCGTATGCGATTTGTTCATCTTGGATGACATTTGCATAGTATTTCGCGTTGATTTCGCTATAAGCTTTTGCGATTGATTCTTGTGTTAATGGTTGGCCTTCTTGGTCCATTACGTGAATCTTATGTTCGAATTCCGCAAATTGTGTTTGGCGGAAAATTGTTGATTTGAAGCGGTGTAAATAGTTGTTTAAGATGTATTTTTGCGCTTCTTTATCAGTATGTTTCTTCAACAAGTAATCTGTTAAGATGTTTTCGTTTGTTGTAGAAGCAATTTCCGCTAAGAAAATTGAGTAATCTCCGTATTGTTTTGGTTGAGTATTACGAGTGAAGTAGCTGTGTGCACTGTGTCCTAATTCGTGAACTAATGTGAAGAAGTTTGATAATTCATCATGCCAGTTCAATAGGATGTATGGTGCAGTTGAGTAAGCCCCACTTGAATATCCACCACTGCGTTTACCGATGTTTTCAGCAACGTCGATCCAACGATCTGCGTATGCTTTCTTCATGATTTCGTGGTACTCTTCGCCAAGAGGTTTCAAGGCTTCCACACTTGCTAGTGATGCTTCTTGGTAGTTGTATTTAATTGGAGCATCGCCTGTGATTGGTACGTATAAATCATACATATGCAATTCATCTAAGCCTAATGCTTTTTGTTGTAATGCGATGTAACGGTGCAATAATGGTAATTTTTCATTTACCACGTCTACTAAAGCATCGTACACTTCTTCAGGAACTTGGTTTGAAGCAAGAGCTGCTTGACGAGCTGAATCATAGTTATGAACAGCAGCGCTGAAGTTATGACCTTTCACTTCTGTACCAAGTGTGCTTGCGAATGTATTTTTTAAGTTGATGTAAGGTTTGTATAGTGTTTCGAATGCTTCCTTACGAACATCTTGGTTTTTAGACTCGATATATACTGAGTAGTTTCCGTTTGTCAATTCAACTTTTTCGCCATTTTCAGTTGTGATTTCATCAAACTTGATGTCAGCGTTGTTCAATAAGTTGAACGTTTTGCTTGCGCCTTGGAATACTTCGCTAGCTTTTGATAATAAAGCTTCTTCTTTATCTGAAAGCACGTGACCTTTTTTAATACGCGCTGTTTCTAATAAGACACGGAAGTCTTCTAATCCTGGTTCTTGTTTGAAATACTCTTCGAACGCTTCATCAGATAATGCTAAAATTGCTGGGGCAAACCATGCTGAAGCACCTGAGAATTCGATGTATGTTGAGAACGCACGTTGATTTAAAACTTGGTTTTCATTGTTAGAAGTATCTTGGTCTGCTTTTAAATGTGAGTAAACATAAGCTGTTTCAATCTTATCATCTACTACGTTTAAAAGATTTAAGAATGCTAATAATGATTCCCCGTCTTTTAATGCTGTATCTTTTGCAGCGGCTACTGCTGGAATTTGTGATTTAACAAATTCTAAGTCCTTTTCAAATCCTTCGTTTGATTCGTAAATTGCGGAAAGGTCCCATGTTAATTCTACTGGAACTTCTTCACGTCTTAATGGTTTTTTATTGGCCATTATAATCCCTACTTTCTAAAAAGTTGATAGTCCTAGTGTACTATGAAATGCATGCTTTGGAAAGGGTTTGAACCCATTTTTAAAGAAAAAGAGACCAAATGAACCGCTTTTGATTCATCTGGTCTCGTTGATTAGTCTTCAAGGAAAGTGGCTTTATCTAAACTATCTGTTCCGATAATCGCTACAAGAATGACATCTTCACGAATAAGGAAATCCGCAAATACTCTTGTATTCAAGGATTCGTCCTTTCCTTCACGATAACCAATTAAGTTTAAATCATAATCTTTACGTAAGTCTAAATCGCTTAATTGTTTTCCAACCCATGATTTTGGCGGATAAAATTCCACAAGCGAAATATTTCCATCAAGTGAAATCACTTCGGCCAGTTTATGGTGAAGAATGTTCTTCACGAGACGAATTCCTGTTTCTTTTTCTGGGTTTATGACACGTTGCGCACCCATCTTCGTTAAGATTTCTGTTGTCGTACGGCCCTTTGCTTTAGCAATAATTTCTGGAACACCAAGTTTCGTACAATGCATCACGGCTAGAATACTCGCTTCTAGACTAGACCCTGTAGCTACCACTACTGTGTCGCAGTCGCCAATTCCAATTTCTTTTAAGACTTCTTCGTCTGTCACATCGGCAATGACTGCCTTTGTGACAAGTGGTTCAATACGGTTAACGGTTGTTTCATCACGATCAATGGCAATAATGTCGCAATCATATTCACTAAGCTGTTTGGCAATCGTCATCCCAAACACACCTAGTCCTAAAATCCCAACTGTCTTTCTCATTACAATCCCTACTTTCTATCCAATTAATAATGGCGCTTTGGCATACTTCATATCGAGTGCTTTTTTCTTTCGATTTGAAAAACTTAATAGTACGGTCAACGGTCCAATACGGCCAATAAACATCAACAGCATAATAATAATCTTTCCAAGGAAGGATAAGGTTGGTGTTAAATTTGCGGTTACCCCTACTGTACATACCGCTGAAATAGTTTCAAATAAGGTATATAGAAGTGGCACCTCTGGATCCGTTAAACTGAGCAAGAACACACTCGTTAGAATGAGTGTTGTAAATACGATAAAAATCGTTAAGGCTTTTCTGGCCATCTCTTGCGAAATACTGTGGTGTCTAAATTGAATCATCCCTTCATCGTACACTTCCGAGCGAATGAATAAGAGAACCACTAAGAAGGTTGTCGTCTTCACCCCACCTGCCGTCCCACCAGGAGAACCTCCAATCAGCATTTGAATACAATAAAGAAGAATACTCGTTGGATGTGCATTCGTATAATCAATTGTCGCAAATCCAGCGGTTCTCATCGTTACCGTTTGAAAGAAGCTCACGAGTAGCTTATCGAAGAAAGATAGATTTCCAATCGTATTTGGGTTATTCCATTCGGTTAGCAAGGTTAAAACCGTTCCACTAAGTAGAATAATCCCCGTCAACCAAAGGACAATCTTCGTATGATACTGCAATCGTCTATAAAACGATTTACGCTTTTTACTCTTGGTCGATTTTCGCATTTCAAGGTAGCTTCGTTTGAAATCAAACCAAACGGAAAAACCAATTCCCCCAAGAATAATGAGAGCAGCAACCACTAATGTCAAAAATGGATCAGTTGCATAGTTAATCAGACTATTAGAGCCTAAGTTATCAAAACCTGCATTACAAAATGCAGAGATTGCAAAGAAGAATGCAGTGAAAATCCCCTTTGCTGTTCCTAATTCTGGAACAAATCGGAAGGATAAAATAACCGCTGCAATGAATTCAATAAAGAATGTATATTTAAAAATCGTTTTTAAATACTTTTTGAAATCTTGACCATCCTCACGGTTCAAACTATCTTGCAAGGCTAGTTTATCAACTAATGACATCTTCTTCCCCGCATCATAGAGGAAAAAGGCAATAATACTCATTAATCCTAATCCACCGATTTGCATTAAAATCATACAAATCACTTGTCCAAAAGTATTGTACGTCTCGGCTACTGGTTGAGTCGAAAGTCCTGTAACACATACCATCGATACAGTTGTAAACAAGTGGTCAAAATACGAAGCTTTTGATGTCGCGATTTGCGAAATCGGTAAGCTTAACAGGAATGACCCTACCAAAATCACAATCGCAAAACTGGATGCAATTCTTTTCGGAATCGAGTCCTTAAATAAGAAACGAATCATCTTCGTCCCTCCTGTCCTAATCAAAAATAATGTGCCCAAAAAAAGAGCAGAATATATTGGATATTCTACTCTTCCTATCGGCTAATTACAACCGTTACTATTTTAGTTTAAACTGTTGGAAAATTATTCCACCACTTTATATTCTTTCGTTTCACCAAAAAACTCATCATATAACGCACGGATGGCTTTCTTTTCGTATTGGTCTAAAATACCAAACATCATTGAAACCTCAGATACCCCTTGGTTATATAATTCGATATTGATTTGAGTACGAGCAAGCGTTGAAGCCACACGAGCCGTTGTACCGACCATGTTGACCATCCCTTCCCCTACTAACATAATCAGGCAGAGGCCACGCATATAGTGCGCATCATCCACGTCTAATTCCGCATAGAAACGTTCCACAATCGCATCGAGTTGCTCGTCAGTAGCATCTTCCCCACGGATAATAATGGTCGCATCATCAATCCCGGTTGGAATATGTTCGATTGAAATGCCTTCTTCTTCAAAAATTGTCAATACTTTACGAAGGAACCCAATCTCATGGTTCATCAAGTATTTCTTCACATAAATACTTACGAAGCCTGGTGAACTTGCAATCCCTGAGATAACACTTGGAGAAGTAACCTTCCCTTTCATAATGTAAGTTCCGCTTGCTTCTGGATTATTCGTATTGCACACGTGCACTGGAATTCCTTTTTTAATGGAAGGAAGAAGCGCTTCTGTGTGGAATACAGAGAATCCAGCATAGGACAACTCACGCATTTCTGTATAAGACAACACATCGATAGCGAGTGGTTTATGCACGATTTTTGGACTCGCAACATAAATCGCATCTACGTCTGTAAAGTTTTCGTATTCTTCTGCGTTCACAGCATTGGCTAAAATCGACCCTGTAATGTCAGATCCACCACGAGAGAATGTCACGACATTGCCTTCTTTTGTGACCCCGTAGAATCCTGGGAATACAATCACTTCATTCGTTAATTGTAAGTACTCTAATTCATGGTAGCTTTCTTCTAAGACACGTGCTTCCCCTGGAGTGTCGCTCACCCAAAGTTTTGCTTCGCGAGGGCCCACATATTTAGCCGCAAGACCTTCTTGGTTAAAGTATGACGCAATTAAGCGTGCGTTTAAGTCTTCCCCGCTTGCTTTATACGCATCCATTAAATAGTCAGGAGCTAAGTCGTTTCTTTCTTTTAAGTTTTTAAAATGAATACGAACGAGTTCAAATACTTCTAGTTTTAATTCTAATTCATCACAAATTTCTTTATAACGTACTAAGATTTTCTTTAAGACTTCTTCATCATAATTCCCTTCAATATGAGAAGTTGCTAATTGGATGAGAAGGTCTGTTACTTTTTCATCGTCTGATGTACGCTTCCCTGGGGCTGAAACCACCACGATTTTACGTTTTTCATCAGCTTTTACGATATTAAAGACCTTTCTTAATTGAGTGGCATTCGCTAAAGAGCTTCCACCAAATTTGATTACTTTCATATGACACTTCCTTATTTTTTCAATGGTACTAGACTACCAAATTAATGAAAAGAACGCAACATATTTCCACTAATCGAATACATTTGTCCGCGAAATGAAAACAGTCTTGAAAACTTGTATTTACGTTTAGAGTTTGTTAGGCTTAAGGAAAATAAATTAAGGAGGTCACATCATGTCAAAAATGTTGCATACTTGTGTCCGTGTTCAAAATCTAGAAGAAAGCATTCGTTTCTACGAAGAAGCATTTGGGTTTAAAGAAACTCACAGAAAAGACTTCCCAGAACACAAATTTACAATCGTTTACTTAGCATTCGAAGGTGACGATTATGAATTAGAATTAACATATAACTACGGCCACGGCCCTTATGAAATCGGCGACGGATATGGTCATATCGCAATTAGCGCTAAAGACTTAGAAGGACTTCACGCTGAACACGTTGCTAAAGGCTACGACGTAACAGAATTAAAAGGTTTACCAGGACATCCTGCAAACTACTATTTCGTAAAAGACTTAGATGGCTACAAAATCGAAGTAATCCGCGAAAAATAGTTCATACATGACATTCCACACACCCTCTGCTATAATGTATTCTATGCGATGAGGCGACACGCAGTACATTAGAGACTGCGAGTTATGTGGAACAGGAGTGCTTTGGCACACTACCGGATGTAGCTGTTTGTAGTTCGTGATGTGAACACGACCTACTCATCTGAAAAGATGCCACGCTAAGACTAGGAGTTCCTAGTCTTTTTTTATAGTGAAATTATGATACAATAGCAATGAAAATTATTAGACATAGAAAGAGGAAGATTCATGAAACAATGTCCATTCTGTCATGAGATGATTGACGAACAAGAAACACTCTGCCCTTACTGTGGAACTGTTCAAGACGAACTCTCACAACCGGTGTCAATTGAACCAAATGAAGGCGTTCAAACAGACCTTTTAGACGAAAATAACGAACCTACTCCATCGTTTACCACGAAAGTAGAAACAAGTATTCCTGAAGAAGACAATAACCGTAGCTCACAAGAAAACCGTGTGAAGAATAATCGCCTAGCCTATGCTGGTGCATGGAATAAATTCAAACGCTTCTTCACATTCTTTGGAGAACGTTTAGTCCAACCAACAAATCACTATTCACGTAAGCGTCAATATAGCCGTACTTACGGATATGCCTTAATTATTTTGGCAACAGTAATGTCTGCATTCGTGACAACTCACTTAATTCATTCACTGATTGGTCAATACCAATTATTCGCCGACATTTCAATCTTACCTAGCTTAACAAGCACACCAAACTACATTTGGATGTTCATTCGCTTCATCCTCTTCTACGCGGTGTTCTACCTTGGGTTCCCAAGCGTATCATATGGATTGAAACACGTCTTCCAAAAACGTCAACACGTATTTAACTACTGGTTGACACAATACGAAGGAATGAACGTTCTTGCGATTGTATTACTTGCCGTTGCAACAGTCATGACATTCATCAGTCCAGTATGGTTATTCGTTGGAATCTTGATTGTATTCTTCGCGCATATCCTACTCTACATTGTGACATTTACGTCTTCGATGTTTAAGAGCGCCACAGAATCAACTATCGATCCAATTTATTTATCACTGATTGGTTTAGTCGTACAACTAATTATCACAATCAGCTTACTCTTAATCTTATTCTAAAATACAAACACAAAACCCTGTCCAGCGACGGTCAGGGTTATTTTTTAACTATTTTTTGAACAGCAATCCAATGAGTTGTCCTATGAGACTGACAACTGCATACATCAGAATATAAATGGCCGCAGAGTCATTTAGTAAAAAGAGATTCGGAATCCATAAGAGACCAATAATAATCGGGAAATACCAATAATATCCAAACTTTACCGAAAATAGCGTTGAAACCACAAAGACGATGACCGGAATTCCAATCAATAGCAAGAACATTGCACTTCCTGTATCTTGAATCAGAAAAACAGGGATTAAATAATAGAGTCCAGCAACAACAACGTACACCAGTAACTGTCTATACTTCGAAGGCATCATGCCCCCTCCTCTATTGATTCTATTTTCCTATCTCCATTATACCATATCCATTTAAAATCGAGTGCTATGTTAAGCACTAAAAAAGCATGAAACAAATTTGTTCCATGCTTACGATTCACTCTTTAGTTTTGTGAGAAGAGATTTTTGATGGCATCAAAAATCGATTGGAAGAATTGGGCGATCTTATCGAGCCATCCTTCGTTTTTGGCTTGTTCGACTAAGCTGTTAATCTTTTCGCTGACTGATTTTGACAAGCTATTTAATTGCTCTAATACTTGTTTGGAATCAATCGCACTTGTGTTTTGATAGTTTTGCGCAAAAGCGACTAGTGCTTTAATTTGGTCTTGAGAAATCACATTTTGTAATGAGTTGTTCTTCAAGGCGTCGTTAATAATGCGTTCGATATCTTCTTTTGTCGCTAATTGTCCTTGCTTTTGTTTGAGTTCCGCAAGTTCTTTTTTGATTTCAATCATCGCTTTATCAAGTTTTGAAGAATCGAAACCTTTAGCGTTCGCATTTTCTTGCGCGATTTTGTTCGTGACTTCTAACTCTTGTTGCGCGACTTCGGTACGTTTGGCATCCAGTTGTACCCCGTTGGCTTCGAAGGCTTTATACACCCCTGTTAAGGCGGATTCACCGGTTACTTTCGATACGGCTGCGACTTCGATTTCCGCATCCGTTACACCAGCTGTGATTGCTGCGTTGGCATATTGCTCAGGTGTTACCAGTGTAATGTTTTCAGGAGTCTTGATTTTCACCTTCACCCCTGTACCCTTGTCTGTCTTTTGAACCATCACCGACGAAATCATGACAGAGGTATTTCCGTCGCCACTTCCAAGATATTTAATTAAATCTTGTCCGGTTGCTGTTTCGGTTAATACGGTATTTGGATCTTTAATGCCTAATAATTGAGAAGTTTGCTGAATTTGCGCCTCGCTGAGTCCACCACCATAGACTACGGTTGGTTTTCCCCATTTCTCATTAACGGTCGTTGTATCGATGGCATATGCACTCTTCATGGATAATCCCATCAATGCAAGGACGATTGCGGTTGCCTTCACCCATTTTTTCATGAATGAACCTCCTTTGTTTTAAATCGTAACTTGCTCGTTACACTCATAGTATACAAAAAGAACTTTAAGAAAAAAGTGTTCTTTCCTTAAAGTTCTTTATCTATTTGTTTAAGAATTGGTTAACGTCTACGCGCAAATGCCTTCATTGTTGTTGGTGAGAAAAGCATAATGATTGGATAAATTTCCAAACGTCCTGCAATCATCCCAATCGCAAGTACAAAAGTATTGAAATCAGAATACATTGAGAAGTTGCTTGTAGGTCCTACTTGACCAAGCCCCGGCCCGATGTTGTTAAAGGTTGCGGCCACACTTGAGAAGGCTGTTGTAAAATCGCCTGCTTCAAATGACACACATAGTAATAACACAAGGAAGAACAGTACATACACGATTAGGTAGTTGGCAATACTCTTCTCCATCTTATTATCGATTGGTTTTCCATTCATCGTTGGAACAAACACACGACGCGGTTGACCCATGCTTTTTAATTCGGCAATGGCACTCTTGAAGTACACGATAACACGAGAGACTTTAATCCCCCCGGCTGTTGACCCTGCACATCCCCCGATAAACATCAGTAGTAAAAGAAGCACATGTGGGAACAATCCCCAGAGTCCAAAGTCGACCGTTGAATACCCGGTTGTCGTAATAATCGACGATACCGTGAAGAACACACTACGAATTGGAACGCCTAAAGCCGATTGCGTAATCGATAATACGGTGAAAATAATCATCGTAAAGCCAAGGACGATTCCAACATAGGTACGCATTTCTTCGTCTTTAATCACGTCTTTCACAGCGCCTAGAAGAATGAAGTAATATAAGTTAAAGTTGATCCCAAAAAGCATCATCCCTACCCCGATAATCCATTCCACGGCTGCTGCGTTAGCGTAAATACTAAATCCGGCATTATTAATCCCGAAACCACCTGTCCCTGCTGTACCAAACGATAAAAGCAAGGCATCAAAGAGTGGCACTTGGAAGACGACTAAGATAATCGTCAATACGGCTGTCATCGCCAAATAAATCATATATAAAATCTGCGCCGTATGCGCTAATTTCGATACGAGTTTTCCAAACACAGGACCTGGAACTTCCGCACGCATTAGCTGCACGGATTCGGAACCATGACTTGGAAGAATCGCAAGTGCGAATACCAGTACCCCCATCCCACCGACTAAGTGAGTGAAGCTTCTCCAAAATAATGAAGAATGTGCAAGTACTGAAAGGTCTGGGATAATACTTGAACCAGTGGTCGTTAATCCACTTGCCGTTTCAAAGAAGGCATCCACCACATTTGGGATTTCTCCTGTGAAGACAAATGGAAGTCCACCAAAGAACGAGAGTAAAATCCAGCTTAAGGCTACGGTTACGACCCCATCACGCGCCATGATTTTTAGTGGCTCTGGCTTTTTAAAGCTTAAGAGTAGCCCAATTACCAGTAGTAACAGAATCGTTCCAGCATAGGCTAGTTTTTGAGTCAATGACTCATGATAAATAAAGCTAACAATCAGTGGTAAGGCTAAGAGCGCCGCTTCAACTTGAAGCATTTTTCCCACGAAATAGCGAACTGTTTTGATATTCATTCAGACACCTCTATTCCAAAATGTCGTTAATGTCATCAAAGTCTTTTTCCGTTGTAACGACGATTACTTTATCAAATGGCTCGATTGTGTCACTACCGGCTGGGTAAATGAGTTGTTCCCCACGAACGATAAACGCAATCAAGAGGTTCGATTTTGTCTTTAGTTCTGATAAAGGAATTCCACAAATCCCACTATTTTTTTGAACGCGGAATTGAAGTGCTTCAACTTGGTTATCCGCTAAACGGTATAACGCTTCGACATTAGATCCTTGTGTGTTCGAACGTGAACGCACGAATTGGATAATTTCGTTCGCAACGATACGTTTTGGCGTCACGACTGATTGATTATCAAAGCCTTTAAACACTTTAAGAAGCGCTGGACGGCTCATCTTCGTAATAATCTTTGGTACGCCTTGTTGTTTCGCATACGCTGAAAGAATTAAGTTTTCTTCGTCAATCCCTGTCATCGATACAAACACATCATATTCTGTAATACGTTGTTCTTCTAATACATCGTGGTCTGTTCCATCGGCATGAATGATGGTTGAATGTGGGAACGCATAGCTTAAAGTTTCACAGCGTTCTTCATTGACTTCGATGACTTTGGTGTTGATTTTTGTTTGTTTCAACATATTGAGTAAGTAATAAGTAATACGTCCACCACCGACAATCGTAGCAGAAGACACACTCTTCGTTTCTTGACCTGTTAATTTTAAGAAATTGCGAAGGTCTGGATACGCCCCTGTAATAAATACATGGTCGCCTTCTTCCAAAGTAGAATCCCCATCCGGAATAAAGCTTTGGTCATTACGATGAATCACACAGATTAAGATAGATTCAAAACGATTACGCACTTCTTTCAGCGTTAAACCGGCAAGTGCTGATCCTTCGTTGATTTCCAATTCAAGCAAGCTGACACGGTTTCCAACGAAATTTTCTACACTTAACGCAGAAGGATAATTAAAGTTATTCGCGATATCACGAGCCGTTGAAAGCTCTGGGTTAATCAGTAATGAAATCCCTAGACTTTCACGAACGAGTTGTAATTGTTGTGAATACTCAGGATTACGCACACGCGCAACAGTGTATTCCGCCCCAATTTTCTTCGCAAGAATAGATGCAATAATATTAATTTCATCCATTTCCGTTACAGAAATAAAGATGTCACAGTTCTCCACTCCTGCTTCCACAAGAATGTCGTAGCTGGCACCATTTCCGCAAATCCCCATAATATCGAATTTATTTAGTAAACGATCGATTAAATCTTGGTTTTTATCAATCAATACAATGTCATTTTCTTCTGTCGAGAGCTCCTGGCAAATCACTTCGCCGACTTTTCCCCCACCGACAACAACAATTTTCATTTTGTTTCCTCCAGATTGAAAAATCTTATACTTTCCTATTTTACCTTTCTAGTGTGAAAAGGTCAAAGTTTATCTAGTTTTCTACAGGATAAAACCATGGTACACTACTCTTGGAGGATTTTATGAACGAACACGAATTACAACAATTAACGATGGAGATTTCGCGTACCTCTTTTCACCGCGAATTCACTCACAAAATTACGTATAACAGACGTCTGCGTTCCAGCGGAGGTCGCTATCTCTTAAAAACGGGGAATATCGAGATTAATCCCCTTATCGAACAAGAACTGGGGCTTGAAGCGCTCGTTGGCGTCATTAAACATGAACTCTGCCATTATCATTTGCATCAAACAGGCGGTGGTTATCGTCACAGAGATGCTGACTTTAAACGTCTGCTTCATCAAGTGGGCGGAAGCCGCTTTGTCGAACGCATGAAGGAGCCCACCTTCCTATACGAATGCGTGAACTGCCATCACCGTTATCCCCGAATGAGAAAAATGAACACGAATCGTTATGTATGTGGAAAATGTCGTGGAAAATTAATTCTTTTAGATTGAAATTCCGCAAAACATTTGATAAACTAAAGGAGTTCTGCGGTCGTGGCGGAATGGCAGACGCGCTGTCTTGAGGGGGCAGTGGGTGTATACCTGTGCGGGTTCAAGTCCCGCCGGCCGCATAAACCAAATGAAATACGCTAGATGGATAACCATCTAGCGTATTTTTGTGCTTGTGTTTTTATACAATCAAAGCTATCAACGCATTGTAACAAACTCTTCGCTTCCTGTTGGATGAATCGCGACGGTTGCGTCGAAGTCGGCTTTCGTTGCGCCCATTTTAATCGCTACGGCAAAGCCTTGAATCATTTCGTCAACGCCATATCCAATCCCGTGGAGGCCGACTACTTTTTCGTCTGCTCCTGCTGTGATGAGTTTAAAGAGCGCTTGTTGGCGATGGCTTGTGACGGCTGAATACATTCCAGCAAACGTTGATAAGTATGCCTTCACGTTTTCTTTACCGTACTCTTTCACGGCTTGTTCTTCTGAAAGCCCCACTGTTCCAATGGCTGGATGTGAGAACACGACTGTTGGAATCGTTGAGTAGTCCATTTTCGCGTTTGTTTGTCCGTTAAATAAACGTTCTGCTAGTGTGCGTCCTGCTTTAATCGCTACTGGCGTCAATTCTTTTTCACCAGAAACGTCTCCCAGTGCGTACACACCTTGAGCTGTAGTTTCTTGGAATTCATTCACTTTGATAAATCCACGTTCTGTTAATTCCACTCCTGCAGCTTCAAGGTTTAATCCTTCGGTATGAGGAGTGCGTCCTGTTGCCCAAATCACTTTTTCAGCAGCGAAAGTTGTGCCGTCTTCGAAATAAATTTCCACAGTCCCATCTTCAAGTTGAACCAATTTTTGTGGCACTTTGTTTGTGTGCAATGTTGGTCCTGATTTTTCCATTTCCTCAACGAGTACTTCAATAATCGAATGGTCAAAGTTACGTAAAGGACGATCGCGGCGAACGAAAAGATCTGTCTTCACACCTAGCGCATGTAAGACACCCGCAAGTTCTACGGCAATATATCCAGCGCCTAAGATGGCTACAGATTGTGGCAGTTCGTCCCAAGCAAACACATCGTCAGAAGTGCCGCCAAGTTCTTTTCCTTCCACGTTTGGAATGACAGGTTTTGCCCCTGTCGCAATCACGATATGGTTGGCGTGGTACTCTTCCCCATTCACTTCAATCGTGTGGGCATCGACAAAGCGCGCGTACCCTTTAATCACCGTTACGTTGTTTCGTTCAAAAGTCCCATTATAAGAATTACGCGAGCGGTCAATATACGCTTCACGGTTTTTCTTTAATGTCGCAAAATCAAAAGTGACGTTTTCTGCAGTAAATCCATAGTCTGGTCCATACGCGTGAATCGCTTCTGCAATTTGCGCTCCATACCACATAATTTTCTTAGGAACACAGCCGATATTTACACAGGTTCCTCCAAGTAAGTTTCCTTCTACTACGGCTACACGGGCACCATGCATGGCTGCACGGTTTGCTGTGGCAATACCGCCACTACCACCACCGATAGAAATCATATCAAATTCCTTCATACGCTCATCCTCCGTTATTTCGTCACACTCATTCTATCAGAGCGCTTTTGCTTTTGTCTTAAACCCTGCTCATGGAATACGTATTTGCGCAATGAAAAATGATTACTACAAAGCCTTGCGGCTTTTTTTTATAATCGCTGTTACGGGGCACCGGAGCAAGCCTTGGTCTTGCTCCTTCGAAGCTTCAAACGCGGAGTAAGGAACAAGTTCCTACTCCGCGTAATTCTTCATCGATGCGATTCCCCGTTACTGCGATTATAAAATCCGCAGGCTTCTTCGTAATCATTTTTGGTAATTCTTATTTTATGAATCTAAGTTAAAAATACTCTGATAGAATCATGTGCCAATAACGGCCTCTTCGCTCCTTACTACTGTGCTAGTAGTTTGTTTGTGCTTTTAAGTCTGTCTTATTAACGCCTAGACTAGAGCTTTTCAAGCCAGAGGGCACAGAGTGTTTGGACGGCTGGGATAATCGTTGTGATTGAACCGTGGTTATCGTATGCCTTGTACCAGAGTTTGCCAGTTGAGTCATAGGCGTATTGGTACACGACGAGCCAGTGATTCTTATATGGGCTACCTAGAGCGGCAGTGGTTCCTACGACAACAGGAACGCCGTCTTCAAGAAGTCCTGGCACGACCTTTTCACTAAATAAATTAAAGTGTGTCTTATAACCGTATTTCTTCCACTCGTTATTGAGTCCGCGTTGGACGTCCCAATAGAAAGTTCCACGATATGGCAGTGCGTATTCAATTGACGATTCCATCCCTTTTAGAAGCTCGTCCATCGATTGTGTAACGACGCCTTCACGTTTTGCCATGAGAACTGTTAAGCAAGCAGCCGCATACGTTCCGCAGACTCCTGGTGTCTTTTCATTCACATAAGCTTTGAACGGCTGCATCTCCCCTTCAGGAAGGCCTCGCCATTCAACCTTTTCTTCTAAGCTGTGTTTCTTCTCCCACATCATTCGCATTCTCCTTATTGTTCAAACTGATCGTCTTTATTTTTCAAAATGATATTCTATCACTTGTAAGTTTTCATCGAGGTCAAATACAAGCGGTGTTGCAGTTGGGATTTCAAATTTCAAAATTTCGTCTTCGCTTAAGTTGAGCAAGTATTTCACTAAACTACGTAGAGAGTTTCCGTGCGCTACAACGAGCACGTTCTTACCGTCGAGTAAATCCACCGCAATTTCATCTTGCCAAATTGGAAGCACGCGGTCCAAGGTTGTTTTCAACGTTTCCCCTTGAGGAAGGTCCTTCACTTGTAGATGTTTGTAGCGTGGGTCGCTGGCTTGTTTGGCTGCTTCTTCCTCGCTTAAAAGTGGAGGCATCACATCGTATGAACGTCTCCAAAGCAACACTTGTTCGTCGCCATATTTTTCGCGTGTTTCTTGTTTATTGAGTCCTTGTAAGGCTCCATAGTGGCGTTCGTTTAATCGCCAGCTCTTTGTTTCTGGTAAATAATCTTGATTTAATTCAGACAAGACGATATGTCCTGTGTGGATGGCTCTCTTTAATACAGATAAATAGACATGATCGAATTGGATGCCTAATGAACGCAACATTTCTCCTGCATGATGCGCTTCTTCTACCCCTTTAGGAGTTAACTCCACATCGCTCCAACCGGTAAATAAATTGAGGGCGTTCCATTCACTTTCTCCATGTCGAACAAATACTAATTTCATGTTCATTCCTTCTTTCTGAATTTCTACTTATATTGTACGCCTGTTCTCAGAAACTTTCAAAGAACGACGCCCGATGTGTTGCTATTTGCCCTAAATCATCATTTAGTGGTAAAATAAGCTGATATCTATTTCATTAGATGATTGGTAGAAACACTACCTGAAAGGAACATTATGAAATTACTAACGATTATCGAAAAGATAAAACGATTCTCGAATCAGGACTTAGCACTGTACTTACTCATTATCAGTAGCTTCCTTCCGTTTTATCTATTTCTAACATTGTTCGTCTTATATATCATCCTTCTCGCCTTTACGGGAAAATTAAAACAAGTCTTTAAGGACCTACTCTCTCACCCGTTCCTATTGGCGTTTATCGGATTTAGCTTTATCGTATCGATGGTAGCCGGCAACTATATCGGCGCTGTCATCTCGGTTGGATTCGTGATGTATGCGATATTCTTTAAATACTATCAAAGACGATTGACACCGGACTTTTTCCATATCGTTCTACAGACGGTCTTACTCCTCAGCATTTTCGCCGCGGGATTTGCATTCTTAGAACACTACGAAATCGTTCATAAATTTAACTACACCTTCCTATCTCCAAAGATGCAAGTATGGCACCAAAACCGTGCGGAAGTAACCTTCTTTAATCCGAACTACTACGGCATTATTTGTTGCTTCTGTATTATGATTGGCTTCTACTTACTCAGCATCACAAAGAGTTGGTTCTGGAAGTTCATCGGCGCTGTCGCGATTGGTATTAACCTGTTCGGCCTCAGCTTCACTCAAAACCGAACTGCTTTCCCAGCGATTATCTGTGGAGCGATTATTTACCTCTTCACGACAATTCGTAGCTCGAAAGCATTCTGGCTTAGCATCGCCGTATTTGGAATTGGACTCATGTTCCTCTTCTCAAGTGACATCGGCGTTCGTATGGGAAGTTTTGGTTCCTCAATGGACGAGCGCGTTTCAATTTGGAATGCCGGCATGGTTCTCTTTAAACAAAATCCATGGTTTGGGGAAGGGCCTCTGACCTACTTGCATAGCTTTGCAAGAATCGGCGCTCGCTATCACGAACACGCACACAGTTTATATATCGATACCATTTCAAGCTACGGAATTATCGGAACATTGCTTTTAGCGATTTCTACCCTTAACCCTGTACGCATGCTTTTAGAAATGAGTCGCGATCCTAAGAAACGTCCTATCGTTGGACTCTACGTTTCGTTTATCGTTGTACTCTTCGTTCACGGTATCTTCGACGTAGCCATCCTTTGGGTACAAAGTGCATTCCTATTCTTACTAGTGATGACAAGTATTCCAATGTGGATGAAACAAGAAGAAAACGTCATGCCACATAAATAAACGACAAAAAACAAAATCCCAAGATTCACGGCTGTGAACCTTGGGATTTTTTGGTTGCTTTTATTTCGTTAAGTTACGGATGTTTTTGAAGATGTCTTTATGGTTTTCAATCTTCGTATCATTTCCGATTACGACAAACGCGTTTTGGTCCATGATGGCTTTCATCGTTGGAGCGTATGCGCGTACCTTTTCAGGAGTTGCCGCTAAGATTTCATCGCGGAACTGTTGCACTTTCTCTTGCGTTAGATGCGTGAAGTAACGCGTGAAGGCTACTGCCCCTTTTTGAGCGGCTGAAAGTGGACGGTCAATCGTACTGAATGTACCAATCAAGTTCTTCTCAAACTCAGCCTGAGATAAGTTGAAGTTTTCTAAGTATTCCACTTGTCCATCATAACGTTCGAGCGTTTCAACGATATTCGGATCGCGGTAAGAAAGACCTGCGACGTCCCCTTTATCGGTGATGACACTCATACCGCCGTATGCCCCACCTTGAACACGAACCGTATTCCATAAGTAATCGAGTCCTAGAACGGATTTCAAGAATAAGTTCATCCCGTTCACTGGAACACCAAGAAGCGTTTGGTTATATCCTTTTGCGACATAGTTGATTTCTTGGGCTGTCTTGAATCCTTCGTTTAACACTTCCACTGGATTCGTGAAGGCTTGTTTTTCAACCTTGTGAGTCCCAAGATGCTTGAAGAAGTCCTCGGACACTTGTTTGAAGTGCTCGAAGTCAACTTTGCTTCCGACAAAAGTTGCCACTAATTGGTCTGTTGTTAAAATGGTTTCTAACACAGCTTTCAAGCGGTCGATAAAGGCTTGAGGGGCGGCATCAAAACCAGCCACCACATCGCAAATGAAGTCGTAGTAGTCGATTCCTTCAAGCGATTGTAAGTATTTCGCGCCTTCGTAGTAGTAAGATTCTAAACGACGAAGGGATGCCACGTGTGACCCATAGTTGAAGTTCATCTCTAAGTCAGCTTTCACATTGAGTAAGAGCTCTTTAATCTTCTCAACATCATCTAAGTTTGAACGGTGAACTACTTCTTCAATCAAGCTTAAGAGTTGTGGTTGGTATTCAGACAAGGCCTTCCCGCTCACAGTGAATTTAGGATAGTAGAGGTTGTCCGCTACTGATTCAGTGATGACTGTCGCGTTTGTGCCGATGCCACCAGTGTAGAAGTCGATTTCTGTGCTGAGGGCTTCGTCTGTGAAATTTTCGGTTCCAACTTCCCCTAGTACTTCCGTTAAGAAGGCTACGACTGGAATATCTTCTGTCTTCACGCCTGATAAATCGAAGTAATATTTCACGTAAGAAATGCCGGCTGTGAAGTCTTCATAGTGTAAGAAGGTTGGTTTGCCTTCCGATGCTTCCACTGTTAATGGGAGTGGCTTCACTTCGCGGTCGATATCTTCAATCGAGAGTTTTGGTAATTTCGCCAAATCCTCTTCCTTATCTGGAGTCGTTTGACGTTCTAGAAGCTGTTGCGTTTGTTCCACAAGAGCTGCCACTTCTTCGTCAGATAATGACGCTTTATAGGCCGCTAACTCTTCTTTCAACGCTTCGTCTTTGCGGTCCCCAAGTCCAGGTTCTGGAGCTAAAGTGATAACCGCTGCATGCGTATTGTCGAGTAATGTCGTTTGGATTAAACGTTCAAAATAGCCGTTTGCCATTTCTTCTTGCATCTTATCTAACACACGTTGGTATTCAAACGTTGCGAATACATCCCCGCCGTATAACCAGCTTGTAAGTGAGTTGAGTGAATACAAGATTCCTTTTGGAGTTGCCCCTTCTAGCGCTGTTAATTCTTTATAACGGAACGCTGCTTTATTGAGGGCTGCTTGAATCGCTTTTTGCGGAATGCCTTCAGCCACTAAACGTTTCAACTCGTTTTCGATGATGGATACGAATTGGTCTTTCGCTTGCGGGTTTGTATCTTTTAAGACGATTTCAAAGATTGGTGAATAGGTTGCTGCACCAAATCCACCAGACACATCTGAACCAAGGCCTGATTTCAAGAGAGCTTTCTTAATTGGAGCCGTGTTAGATCCAAGAAGGAGTTCATCTAATACGCCAAGCGCGATGAGTTCTTCAGAGTTTGTCCCCTTACCAGCGGCCCAAATATACGCTAAGAGCGATTTATTTTCAGTTGGCTCGTCTTTAGAAATTGAGAATTTCGCTTCTAATTCATGACGCTCGCTGAAAGGTGTTTGTTCCACAGACTCGAATTCGTAGTCTTTAGCATCAAACGCATCGAAGTATTCTGTCAATTGCGCGAACGCAGTGTCTAAGTCTAAGTTTCCGTAAAGCGTCACACGCGCATTGCTTGGGTGGTAGTACTTGTCATGGAACGCCACGAACTCTTCTTGCGTTAACGAAGGAATCGCAGCTGGCATCCCACCAGAAATATGTTTGTAGACCGTATCTGGGAATAACGTTGGTTCAAACAGACGGTATAATTCAGAGTCCGCTTGTGAGAACGCCCCACGCATTTCGTTATATACCACACCTTTATAAATCAATTCATCATCGGCGTTTTCTAAGTGATAGTGCCATCCTTCTTGCATTAAGATTTGTGGATCATGCTTAAAGTTTGGATAGAATACCGCATCTAAGTACACAGACATCAAGTTGTTGAAGTCTTTTTGGTTACGAGACGATACTGGATAAACCGTCTTATCAGAGTAAGTCATCGCATTTAAGAATGTATTCAGTGAGCCTTTTAATAACTCTACGAATGGTTCTTTCGATGGATATTTCTTCGAACCATTTAACACAGAGTGCTCGATAATATGCGCAATCCCGTTATCATTATACGGTGGCGTACGGAACGCAATATTGAACGCCTTATTATCGTCTTCGTTTTCAAGGTATAAGACCTCTGCGCCAGTCTTATCATGTTTGTACAAATAACCGACAGAACGAATATCTGGCAAGTCTCTTTTTTCAACTAAAGAGTACCCTTTAAAATTCTTTGTCATAAAATTCCTCCTTCAAGGGTTTTCACCCATTCTACCACTTTTAGCGCAAAAAAAGAAGATAAGGGGGCTACTTCGTATATAAAGTAAAAAACTCAAAATTCACTTATATGAATTTTGAGTTTTAGGCATTTTGAACTAATAATCTTATACAACTGGATATTGTGATTTTTTAAAGTTATTAACTAAAATGTCTTCTCTTTCAACTTTATCTCAATCTCATATCCGTTTTGTCGAGCTAATTCCACAAACGTCATAACAGTTGGATTATGATGCCCTGCTTCCAATCTTGCTAAAAAGGCTCTCTTTTCATCTAACTTCTCAGCAAATTCTTCCTATGTCAATTGATGATTTACCCGTAATTGAATCGTCCTCAAAGCTACTTTTTGAAGAGAAACTTCTCTAAGTAAGTCTTATTCGAAATTAGGATAAATCGATGAGAACTTCATAAACTTTCGTGTTAAATAAGAAGTCACTACCATTCATCCCTTCTTTAGTCCTTGATACAGGTATTTTTAAACAGCGTTTTCCTTTATAATGGTATCCGCATTTTTCACGTACTTCTGGAGAAAGTCCTTCTTCTTGTAATATCATTAATACTGCAAAAACTTTGACTTGTTCCTCGTACGTTAAGCCTTCTACTTCGTCAATCATCTTTTTTGTTACTCGATATTTTGCCATAAAAACACCTCCCAATTATGCAGAATCCCAAAATTCACTTATAAGTGAATTTCGGGCAGCAAAGCATCTCCTTTGTTTTCAAAAAAACATTCTCCCAGAATTCTTATTCTTAAGCCTAAAACATACTCTTATACCTGATTGAATTCTTCTGCCCCTCCCTGGTAAGGCATTTTTATAAAAGCGTTTACACTTAATTATATCCTGCAAAAACCCTTGTTGCAATAGGCTTTTTGCAATAAGAAACTTTTTTGATATTTTTTTTCAAAAAAATAATTTCTAACTCCCGATAACTTTTTATAAAATTTAACTCTAAAAGAAAAACTTATCAAAAAAGGAGTGGTTTAAAATCCACTCCTTTCAAGTATCTCTTAGATAGCTTTTATTCTATATATTAAATAGTTTTTTCAGATACCGTTTCTACGTTCTCCATTTTCAACAAATTATCTTTAACTATTTTTTTGATTTCATCTTTAGATAATAAGTCCAAAATAACAACACCGCCAGTTAAATTTAATAACTTGTTCGCAGACGAATATGAATATCGATTTTCAATCATTTTCCCTTCATCTATCAATTCATAGATTGCCTCTAATGTTCCCAATACAATGTTCTTATTTGAAACAAGATTACTTGAGAAATACGCAATAGCATTCCCACGATAAGTCCCCTCCATAAATCGATTCGTTAGATAGAATGGATCTTCCGCTTCTGGATTTATTGTATAATAAGCAATCCACCAGAGCGACGCGATGTTATTAATCATCAGAGAACGTTTATTCCCTCGATTAAATATGGTTCTTGAAATAACACTTGCTTCTCTCGTTTTTCCACTAATCAATTTTAATTGATCTAAGTGATAATCTAAATAGAATGTGTTTTCTAGCGCAATCCATAATTTTTCATTTGAAGCTTCTGAAATGCTCAAATGCTTCAATGATTCCCAAATTATTTTCATGTTTTTTTTATTTGCATCGGGATCTTCAGACTCCAGAAACAAATCAGCATAATCAAATTCAATGCTAGATTCTATTACATTCTCAGGATTTGAAAAAATTTCTTTGATTTTCTCTTTATCTCCATCTAAATAGAGAGGAAGATAATTGGAATTAAAATTCGTTTTGAATTCATCTAGAAAATCATCTGATACATAATACACTAGTTTCTTCATTTCTCATCACCTTCAAAATAATTTTTAAAACTCACTAAAGATTTTGCCACAGGATTATTTAATAACTCTTGAGCAATTTTAATTGCTTCTGAGTCTTCATCAATTTTTAATCCTTTCAATTCAAGAATCTTCACTAAATCCATATACCAATTGCTACTTTCATAACTTGTAGTATTTGATTGTATTCTTTCAATTGTGTATGTTAACGCTGGCAAAATAAGAGCAGTCATTAAGATTGATTCTAACGCTTTATCGCTTTGAGAAAGCGACAAGTAAACATCATATGCTACCCCAGGAAGCTCCAGTTTAATAGTATCAGATTCATCACAGTTAACAATCATTTGCTCAATAGCATCATTTCTAGACACTCGGATAATCGATTCGAGACTGGCTTTTTCTGAATTAGAAAAGGTCATATCAATTTCTAACGGAATATCAAAGGCAAGCATACTTCCTTTTTCAATCAATGGAATTTTAAAATCCTCACCATAATACTCTTGATTAAATCCAGTATTGTTATAGTCAACCAAATCTTCACTCGCTAAAATAAAGGAATTTACAAAAACTTTCCTTGAGACATCTTTGGCCTCAATGACTATTTCTTTTTCAACTTCACCAAATTCAAAAACTACTAATTTTCTATATGATGATGATTGTCCTTCTAAAAGCATAGCAATCTTCGCTTTATTGTTTTTCAATAACTTTTCAATATCATTATTTTCAATAGTACATTTGCATAATAACTTTAAAAAGGAATCATTTCTTTCTTTTACCTCTACGTCCATACTAAATAATCCAGAAGAAAAATCGTCTGTCTCTTTACTTAATACTGGATAAGGAAATACATCAGCCTTTAATTTCATAAACATTTACCTCCCATTTAACGAGTAAAACTGTATCAAACTCAACTTCGACTATTGCCAAGCTATCCTTTTTCACATTCTCCATTCGAATTCGAGAAGTATTGTAAGTTATATTATTTGTACCAGAATTACTACCCTTAATTTTTGCTTTTGTTACACTACCATCCTCACCAACATACTTAAACTCTAATTCAACTAACCTCATTGATTTTTTTGGTTTTAAGATAAATTTATATTTGCCCGATTTTTTATCCAATAAGATACACTTAGAAGCAAATAATTCATTCACTTTCTTAAACATATTCTTTTCTCCAGTTTTTGGTCCATCCTCTCCAACGCTTGGCAAGTGCCCATGACCTGCTCCAGGATTTGTACCAAAGCCATCCCCGCTTCCATTTCCTCTTCCGTTTCCGATGTTGCCACTTGACTCATTACCACTACCATCTACTTCATTTATTAATTCTTCTAATGATTTTTCTTGTTCTTCTGCTGAGTTAGTTAGATTAATGATTTGCGACTGTCTTCTAATCTCAACTTTATCTATTTTATTTTTGATACCTCTTTCTTTGCTTTCAGAATTTCCACCTTGTTGTCTAGAACGAGCAGGCAAGAAGCTACTTAATCCTATTGCATCAATAGAATCTGCACTATCTGATACAAAAGAATCTATAACTTTGTCTTTAAACCAGCGATACAAATCATCTAAGAACGCCTTAGCTTCTTTTCTATTGTCTGAAAGTTGATCCGGGCTCCAATTATCATGATTTGTATTTTCTAAAGCTCTTAAGAATTTATCTAGTTCTTTCCCTGTAGCTCTAAAAATTCCTGTGAAGTTTATACTTCTACTAATACTACGTCTATCATAGATTTTCATCCCAGAAATTCTTGTTTGTAAAATAGCTCTGTTAGCTCTATCCTTTTTCAATAAAATCAATTTACCATCTGTAACATCCTCGATAAAACTATATTTTGCTTTAAATGATTCGTCTAAATCAAATGTAATACTATCTGGACTAGTATAGGCTTCATAATAATTTTCAGTACTTTCAAGTAATCTCTTTTCATCAGAATTCCAATTCACATTTTTTAAATCAATAAGTACTTCTTGAATAGTCTCTTTATTAATAATTCTATCATTCACAACAACTACTAATTTATTTTCCAGAATTGAAACTAGAAAATTATTAACTGTCGAAAAGATAATCTTATTTTCCCAGTCTTCATCACTATTTCGTAATCCTACAACAAATAAATCTGTGCCGTATTCAGTTTTTTCTCGTTCTTCGAACCCAAAATTAATCTGTCCTGGAACGTATTCAGTTGTTTCATCCTGATACAATGCTCTAGACTGTGTTATAATATCTGGCTCTGTTTCAGGAGGGTTAAAGGAAACAAAGTTTAACACCCCTGCGTGTCTAACAATACCATCTTTAGGAACTGTATTATAAAACACTAATCTTAAATCTGAAGCCGCAAACGGTGCAGCTTTACCGATTCCTTTTGACCCAGCAGCATTCTCATTCGCTTTCTCCGAATACCCATTTCCTAAAACTAATGCATCATAACTAGTATCATCTAAACCACAAGTATTATAGTCACTAATTTTAAGTATTTTAACTTTATCTGCCTCAATTACACTTTTAAATCTTTCTAGAAATTTTACAGTGTCATCATTACCTTTTTTCTTCCAGAATTTAATAGCATTTTCTAAAGCAATTTCTTTCAGTTCATTGAATCCAGGTAATGTTTTCGTTTCAATATCCGAAAAACTAAATGTTACTTTTACAGGTTCTTTTTTCTCAGAATCTCTAGCATCCAAAGAATTTTGAATGGTTTCTCTTGCTAGTGAATCAATAATATTACTTTTGAATGAATTAATTGCCGGGTCATTTACGCCCATAGGAGTTAGTTTTTTCCCATGTGGAAAATTCCATTTTACATTCATCTTATTTACCTCTCTTTTCTAATCGTTTATTTTTTACTTCTAAAAGATAATGTCTTTGTTCCCCAACTCAGTTTATTACATTAAACTGAAACTAATAATTGTTTTCTATAACTACTCTCCCTTCTTCGAAAATCTGAATTTAGAATTTTCTTTCGAAACTTCTACTTCAAACAATTTTTTAGCCCTTTGAAGTTCAAGTTCAATCGCTTTAAATAACTCATTTACCTCTTTTTCAGAATAATCATAATTTCTTCTGTTTGAGAGATTGCCTATTAACTGTATTTTTTGAATCACAGAATTTACTCTAGCTTCTGCAAGACGGATAAATTTCTCGTTTTTAGATTCCATTTTAAACACCTCTGTTTTATTATTTGAATTTATTGTACTACATTTTTAAAATCTAGTCAATAGTTAAATTATATTTTTGTTATATTAAAATATTTTTTTCTTTTAAAGAAATAAAAAAGTTATACACAAAAGTGTATAACTCATTTAAATAATTGTACTTAAACGTATTCTAAATCGAATGATGTCTATATAATTTTACGTTGTCTTTGAAAAATTATAACAATCATTTAGTGCTATAATTTAAAATCTATAATTCTATGAATACCCTTATACCTTCTATCATTAACTATATCAATCAGACTCTTTTTTGAAATTAGAATATTATATGGTTGTTCTGCCAACCGTGCTGTATAGTAAATTTGCGGTAGATACAGTTTTCTATCTTCTTCATTAGTAGTCTCTGAGGTCTTTGTTAGCCTGTATTCAGTTGGTTTATATAAAGAAAGAGTAGCATAGATTAATCCTTGATCATCCTCCCTTATTATAAAAGCTAGTCCTGAGTTTTTCTTATGGCGTTCTTTTTCTAATAATGAGTTAAATCTATCTATAACTTTCTGGTAGTTCTTTTTGTTGACTTTATAGTACCTCAAATATTTTTTAATAACTTCTTTTTTTTATCAAAATGAACTCAATCTGGGATATATCCTCCTTTGACAGTTTAACTTTTCGATCCCGTTTTCCTTCATCATAGACCCAAATCCAAGACATCAAATACCATTCTGTTAAAGCGTATTTCTCACCGAATACCCATCCATCTCTCTTAATCCCTCTATTACTAAATAGTAACTCAAAAGCAAATGTAGGAATAGACTCTTTACCATCTACTTGTCTATAATTCGTTGCTGTTTTTAAGTCGACATGATGAAGTAAATTATCCTTAAAAAAACTTTCAGAAGCTAATTGTATATCTGAACCTTTATTATTTTCTTCCTTAGTAGATCGTTTAACTTTTTCAAACACCCCACTATTGGTTAAATGTTCAATAATCAAATCATTAATTACACTTTCATTTTCGATATCGACATTCCGATTTGATTCAATCATATTCTCCCTCCAAAAAAAGACTTACAAAGGAATTATATCACGTTCCTTCGTAAGTCTAAATAATTATTTGGGATTAAATCATTTTTGCAATTCCGATACCGATACGTTCCACAATGGTTGTAACTAGCGCATTCCCCATAAAGAAATAACGCATACGGTCGTTAACTTCGCTAACTGTCCCATCGGATTGTTTTTTGTATTTTGTCCAATCACAAGGGAAACATTGTAATAACTCTGCTTCGTTTGGTGTTAATAGTCGGAACTGATTGCCTTCTTTTAAGAAGTGCGTTGAACGGTTTACACTACCCTCACTTGTAAGCATTGTACGTCCTGGTAATGAAAAATCATCCGTTTCGCTCATTCCACCTTCAGAGAAGATATAAGTAAATCCTTCTTCTGTCGTACGTTCAATTTTCTTTGGTCCACGCAAGTATTGGAATTTCTTAATCTTATCTTCGTCCTGAATCACATACTTTTGAATATACTCTTGATAAGCTTCCTCATCATGTTTTTCGACATAATACTCTTTAGCCTTTTGAACTACTTCTCCTAAAGTCATTGCTTTTTCGAATACAGGAGTTGTATCGATTGTGTAATAAATACCATCTTTCATCAAACCTGTGTTCCAAACTTTTCCAGTAAAGTTATTCGAAATATCTACAATATATTCTTCAGAATGCGCATCTAGTTCACTAAGTTTTTCTGTATAGACACGATTCTTATTCGCACTATTTTCTACTGGAAACTGCGTTGCAAAAAGACCTTTTTTATAAATATACGACTCGAATGATTCTGGTGATAAATCTTTAATACCATGTTTCTTGGCAAAAGCTGAGTCATTTTTATAAATAAAGAAGAACACGCGACGACGTCTTTGAGGTGCTCCATAATCTGCCGCATTAATCACACGCCATTCAACGGTATACCCCAATTGATTGAATGCTCCGAGCATAATTGCAAAATCACGTCCACGTTGTTTAGACGGTGATTTCAATAGTCGGTCCACATTTTCAAGAATAAGATATTCTGGTTTGATATGATTCACCGCGCGAATAATCTCCCAGAAAAGAACCCCTTTTTTACCTTCGATACCCATTTCATGCTTTTTACTGCGCGCTACTGAGTAATCTTGGCATGGAAATCCGCCAACAATCATATTCACACCATTTGCCTTCATTTCATCAAAATACTCTGATGAAACTTGCATGATGTCTTCATTACTATGATTGATTTTTGGGTAGTTGTATACTCCAACTTCAAACGCATCTTGCGCTTTTCGACTAGGTTCAAATTGATTCGTATCAGTCACTTGGAAAAATTTTTTATTTAATTTTTTGTTAGCCTCATGAAGACCAACGATAAATCCCCCAACGCCATCAAACATTGAGAATACTTTAATTTTTGACATGATTACCTCTTTCATTTTCATCCAAAATTTCTCTATTACTATATCATGAATTCAATATTTGATCAACTGATTTGCTAATCCCACTCACCACGTAAAATTTCTTGTAGGAACTTCTTAGGCATCCAGAACGAATGCTTCGTAATTCTTCGGTCATCTGGAAGTGGATTCGTATCTGAGAGTTTTCCTTTTCCAACAAAGACATCTTTTTCAATCTCGTAATAAGAATTTGAAGCATGAATTTTTGTAAATAAAAATTGATTCACTTGACTCTGAGGGAAATTAGTCGATACTCCCTTATCGGACTGCGTTAACTGTACTCCGTCAGAAATAATGGTACGTGTTTCATTCCATACTCGTTGTGCTTCATCCAGTAAACGTTCAGGAAATCCCCAGAACTTCACTTGGTTTAAAACATACTCTCCTGGAGCTTCTTCCTTAAACACGACAAACATATAACGTTTATCACAAATCTCTTGGAAAACATGGGACTCTTCCCAATTATCATTTTGTGCTAACTCAATAAAGTCATAAACCTTAAATGGAGAGTCTTCTTTAGGGAGGTCATCCTTATTTACTCGAATAACCCTTAGATTCATATTTGCTTTTTGAAACTCTTGTGTATTTTCAAGGTCTCCAGTCAGTCCAATCATTTTTCTGATTAGTAAACTATTTTTAGATTTTGAACGAACAGGAACTTCGAACTCATCATATAAGTCTTCGGCTTTCCAACCCTTATACTTCAAAATCTTCTCTTCAATGAGTTGAGTAAAAGGTTTCTTCGTTCCTTTAGCAGTAGCTAACACGCTCTCTTGTTCATGACTAGCAAAGATTTTATGATTAATCAAATACGTCATGTAACTAGACTTTAATTCCCACGCTCGTTGTTTCGCCATCACATCACTAAACGGTTGTTTTTTCCAGTCTTTACCTTTACCGGCTCCTTTTGTACAAGTGGATAAATAGTTTCCATCGGATTCAGATAATTCGTGAGCCCGTCCCTCTTTAATTTTCTGAGTGATTCGAGCATAGTCATCTAAAATGACATTCATATCTTCCTCGAACCATTCAAACAAGAACACTTTTTCAATCATATAATCATAAAGCGTTTGTTCAGGAATCAAACCATTATAAAATAATAAAAGCATTTTTGAGCATTTTTTCCACAAATGAGATTGATAGAAATCATCTAGATTCTCTTCAAAATAATTAATAATCGTTAAGACTAGTCTTTCTTTTGCGGAAATAGTTCCATTCTTATTGACTTTGAATGGAGTCACCTTAAGCTCTACTCCAATTTCTTCAAAGTCAGCTGCAGCATTACTATTCGGTTGGTATCCAAAATAATACCGTTCAATATAATTACCATACTGCCCTTTTGAAGATGGCTTAATCTCTTTTTTCTCATACTCATTGGCTTCTTGATTTTGATAGTCCTCGTATGTCTTATACTCCGCTTCATCATATTCTTTTAAAATATCTGCGAATTTTCGGTTGAGGATTTTTTCAGAATACTGAATTACTTCTTCTAAATTTGTATTGTCATAATTAAACAGTTCTTGTCCCATACACTTATCTCCCTTATTGTAGTTTTATTGTACATGAAAACTACATCAACATAAATAAAAAAAATAACCACCAGATAAAACTGGTGATTATTTCTTTCAAAATTTATTTTCTTTAATTCGTCCCAATACTCATCGTTTCTGGTAAGGTGCTGCCGCCGTCGATGACGATTTGGCTTCCTGTGAGGTAGCTGGCTTCATCACTTCCAAGGAACGCGAAGAGTTCGCCGACTTCGAGTGGGTCTGCCAAGCGCTTCATTGGCACTCCTACTGCGATGTCTTGGATGGCACTTTCTGGGTTTTCTGGATTGGATTCAATCGCCATCTTTTCAACCATTGGTGTACGCGCATATCCAAGTTGTGAACAGTTCACGCGGATATGACGGTCTGCGTATTCGACGGCCAAGCATTTCGTTAAGCCAACGAGCGCTGCTTTTGTCATAGCGTAGGCTGCTTCTCCGGCATCGGCTACGATATCCCCTGTGACGGATGAGGCAATAACGATGCTACCACCGCCTTGTTCAAGCATATAAGGGATGACGGCCTGACACGTATTCCATACGCCCTTTATATTCACATCGATATGGAAGTCGCGCATCTCGTCACTCATTTCTTCAAATGGAGCTAAGCGACAAACCCCAGCATTACAACAAGCCACGTTCACTTCCCCGAAGGCGTCTTTTGCCTCCTTGGCTGCTTCTTTCATATGCTCTTTGTTGGAGACGTCTCCGACATAAGTGACGATTTGGGCTCCGTATGTTTCTCTTAATTCTTTGGCCGTTTCTTCAACTTCTGGTAATAAGTCGACAAGGCACATCTTAGCGCCGTATTTGGCATAGACTGTTGCAATTCCCTTTCCGAGTCCAACGGCTGCTCCAGTGATAAGTGCTACTTTTCCTTCTAATTTTTTCATGGTTTTCTCTCCTTTAATATTCTTTTTCTCCATCAGGGGTTTCAATAGTTACTTTGACATGTTTCCAACGAATGAGGACCATCCATAACCAGATGCATACACCGACTCCCATGTACACGGCAAATGAAATCCAAGAACCGATTCCTTGTCCAAGCGTACAGAAGAATGCGATGGCAAGCATGATGATCATGGCCATAATGCGTAAGGCATTTCCACCTTTGACCGTATTTTTATTATTGACATACCACTCAGGATGTTTGTTGCGGATGCGGACTGCGGAAATCATGGTTAAGGCGTACGCGCAGGCACAGCCAAATGACATCAAGTTGAAGAAGTCATTCATGAAGGTTGTCGCATTTTGCAACAAGATAAAAATCAAGCTGATCACGAGTAGGAAGATATTCGGTAAAATTGGTTGTTGGTGACGGTTGAGTTTCATAAAGGCTTGTGGAAGGAAGTTGTTCTTACCCATTGAGTACAACATCCGTACTGTTGACATCCAGAATCCTAAGATGGATGCGAGCATTCCAAGTAAAATCGAAATGCAACCGTAGATGAGTGGCCATACTTTCCAGCCTAAGATTTTCTCCATGGCATTAATCGACATAAAGCCGTTAGACGCATCATTGGCTAGTAGGTTATCGAAGGTATCGAGCCCTGCCACGCAGAAGAAGAAAAACGTATAGATGATTCCACAAGTCAAAACGGAACCACAGATAGCCTTCTTCGTATTCGAGATTGGGAAGTCCCCTTCTTCCACCATTTGCGGAACGGTCTCAAAACCGAAGTACGGTGTAATCAGAAGCGCCATTCCGATAATCCAGCCCGGAATAATAAAGGTACTATCCACATTTGATTGGAATAGATTTGAAAAATTACTAATGTTCCAATGTCCGGACGTGAGTAAGAGGATGCCTGTAATAATCGTTGTTGTAATATTGGCGAATAAGAAGAACGCCTGTGCTTTGACGAGCATTTGTACGTCCTGCAAGCTCAACACGAATACAAACAATAGAATCACGATGGCAATCATCATGATATTGTTGAAGCTGAGGGCGAGTCCAAATGTTCGACTAATAAAGGTGGCGATGGCCATTACAACAGCTGGTGGAACAGATATCCAGGCGGCCATAATTAACCACGAGGCTAAGAATCCAGCGTGCTTATTAATGCCGACCGTGTTGTAGATGAGTTCCCCACCCGCCGTTTTGAACAGTGGCGAGATTTCACTATAAACAAGCGCGATTGGGAGAATGGCCAGTGTCATCAGTGCAAAAGCTAAAAATGTACCTGGCCCACAATAATTATAAAAAACTGAATCCCAATAACTGACAAATGTGAAAATTGATCCTGTTGCGACGGTGTAAACAAATACGATTTTTAAACTTTTCTGTAATCCATTACTATTTTCTTTGGTTGACACATAAATCCCTTCTTTATAGTTTTGTACAATTGGTAACGGCGCCTGTTACTGTTTGCACTTTAAGTGTACTCCTTTGCTCAATAGTTATCAAGATAAAATTCCGTTATTTAACGTTTTCTTCAGGAAATATTCGTATTATGTGATTTTTTATACATTTTGACAACGACAAAAAAATGCCTTCCAGAAGGCATTCCTTCCTAAAGACAATGTTTTCTTGTTTTTTTATTCTTACCCTTGGACTTCCGGCGTTGCAACATCCTCACCAAATCATTTCTCACTGATTTGTTGGATGATGCCCTCTTGATAGAGTTCCTTTAAAGCTTGGTTAAGCACTTTGCGAGTTCATCAGTCTCTAACACTTATAATAGGATTACTACTCCGTGTAATAAGCTAGATAAATTTTCGTTAAATAAACTCTGGCCCCTAAGAATAGCTACTGGTATCTCAACTTTTAGCGCTCAATCGAACTGATATTTCTAGCAATAAAAGAAGGAATCAAGCAATTTTGTGCTTGATTCCTTTATTTGTTCTATGAATGGTGCTCCTCTTAGCGAGAGAGGACTTGTTCAACAGAAGTCACAATTTGAGAAACGAGTGCTTCTTCCGTTACGCCTGTTACTTCTTTGACCACTTCTGCAAGAGGTTTTTGTGCAAGTAATGCTTGCAACTCAACGGATTGTTGATCGCTATCATCTTTGTAATCATAGACATACGCAACAGTCTTCAATAGGTTGTCATATGAAAGTCCACGTTCACGTAATTCACGAATAGGACGGATGAAGCGTTCGTCATATCCTAATTTACGAATTGGTGTTCTTGCCACACGAGCAACGTCATCCACGATAAATGGATTTTCGAAACGACTAATAATGACTTTATGGTAGTCTTTTAAGGCTTGTTCGTCAAAGCCCCATTTAGCAATGAGAAGGCTTCTGATTTCTGCAAGAACGGCTTCTACATTTTCTTTTACGGTTGGATTTTGAAGAGCTTCAAGGATTGTATTCGCACCGTAGTAAGCCCCTGTATACGCTGAAGTCGCATGTCCTGAGTTCACTGAGAATAATTTTCTTTCGATGAATGGTTCAAGGTCTTCTTCGTAATGCACTCCTTCTAATTGAAGGGATGGGTTCTTCATACGGCTTGTTTCAACGACCCATTCATTGAAAGGTTCCACCACCACAAAAAGTGGGTCTTCGTGTGTTTGTGCTGGAACGATACGGTCTACGGCAGCATTCGGGAAGCCGACATAGGTTTGTGCATAGGCAAGGCCTTCTTCACTCAAGTATTTCTTGACTTCTTCGTATAAGAATTGAGATCCGCCAATCATGTTTTCACATGCTAGAACATCAACAGGAGTTGTATTCCCACTGACACGACGTTTTTCAATTCCTTTTGCAATCAGTTCCGCAATGAATGGTAAGATGTTTGGTCCGATGGCAGTTGTCACCAAGTCTGCCTCACTAACTGCATCTACGACTGCTTCTGGATTTTTAGCATTATTAATCCCACGTACGTTTGATACGGCAATATGGCGTTGTCCTTCTTCAGCGATTTCGATTTCGTAAGCGCCACGTTCATTTAAGGCATCAATAATTCTTTCGTTTACGTCGACAAATGTGATTGAAAAGTTGTTTTCAAATAACAATTCTCCGATAAATCCACGGCCGATATTTCCTGCTCCAAAATGTACTGATTTTTTCATAGTTTATGCCCCCTTACTCTACATTATTTAATAAACGAATAACTTCTTCAACCGATTGTGCATCCGCTAATTTCACAACGTTATCCACATCTGCACAGAAGATTGAGATTTTTTGAATGATTTCTAAGTGTTCGTCTCCAAGTCCAGCGATTCCGAATAATACGGTCACGACTTTTGGATTTTCTTCTGTTCCAAAGTTCACTCCTGATGGGACTTGAACAATCGCAACTCCTGAAGATTTCACTTCTTTTTTAGCTGCATCTGTTCCGTGAGGAATTGCAATGAAGTTCCCCATATAAACAGATAAGTCTGCATCTCTTTGAACCATTGCATCCACATAAGCTTCATTGACATGACCTGCTTCAACAAGCAAGCGTCCACAGTAACGAATCGCTTCTTCTTTGTTCTCAAAAGCTTGATTCAATTTAATTAATTTTTCTTCAAATTCCATGGTTAATTCTCCAATTTCTTAATTTTTTCGTTGAATATGGTATTCAATAAGTGATAGATGATTTCTTGATTCCCGGTACGATAGATTTCTGTATAGAGATTATTCTCCAGGATGGACTGACTAATTGCCGTCATCAAGTTTCTCACTTCTTCACTCTCATCCAATTTCGTTAACATCACTAGAATTCGTTTGACCTGTTCTCTGCCGTGCGTCATGGATTTGGCTTCAACAGGTTGTTCTAGGTCAATAACGACAAAGTGACTTTCTAAAACCGTATGCGACTGTGTATGCAGCAATGCCAGGTTCGTATTCGGAATAGCAAGTGGACTCTCTTCAAAACGTCTCAGTAACTTGTCCGCCAAATAGTCTGCTCCATTCACCAGTTGTAAGTCCTGGATGAGTTGGAAGACGGTCTTTGCAAAGGTCTCTGCATTCTGAACGTGCATCAAGCGGAAGTTCTTTAGCAGCTGACTAGATGCTTGTAGATACGCCTGTAAATCAAACGTAATCGTTTCAACAGGACGTTCCGTACGACGAACTGTGATATTTTCTTGGACGCGTTGTAAGCACTCTTGTAATTCCAGTATTTCCTTTGCAGAGGGAAAGGCGGAAATGGTATCAAACTGATAGCCTACCACTGGCTTTGTCGACAGTGTGTAATCGTAAGCTTGAAAGTCAACTCCGTCAAGCTCGCTACTGGAGACCACCTTGATTTGTCCCACAAATGGCGCAATACTTTGTATTTTTGTAATCAATAAGCTCGTCATGAGTGGTCGTTCATCCGTCACGAGTAAGACGCGAATCGGATAGATATCCGGACTTCTTCTTAAACTCGAGGCAAAATGCAATGTAATGAGAGAATGCTCGTACTCACTGTTCAAGTAACTTGGGAAGATATCGCGAACAACGAGACTGACGATATCATTAAGATACGCATTCTTCTTAGTCACTAGAGATGCCACATGATAAGACGAACCATCTGGATATAAGACTGGTACGGCTAAGGCTAACTTTAGATGGTGAAAGAGAAACGTAAAGAGGGCTTTATCACGAATAAAATCAATTTTCGTAAAGCGCGAAACACTATCGATTAATTGACTGACGCTGTAATAGAACTCACTATCAAAACGTTCGCGATAAAGAGGAACTTCCTGTCTCTTTAGTACCGTTTCATCAATGATTTTTGCAAACGACACAATCTCTTGTAGATTATAAAATCGTGGTGATGCCTCATCGCTAAGCTCCTTAAAAATCGTTTGTGAGATAGTGAGGGCGTTTTTGGAAATCCCACTAATCGTTTTTGGACTTAACCGATTATCTGCTAACGCTAATAAAAAGGTTAAGAACTCCTTGATTTTTGGATCTAAAGTTCCAAGTGCGGCATTTTGTCCTTCTATGGCCTTTTTGCACAGGCTAACTGTATTCTTTTCTAAATGACTAAATCCTTCCCATTGCCCGTTCGCAAATTCCTGTATAGAAATAGCATTAGACAGGACGATTGCTAACACTCTCCTCTTTTGCCAATCGTCTCCTTGTATCATATATCCTTTTTGGCGGTTGAGTGTCAGATTGAAATGCGCTAGTCGCTTCTCAATCAGTGCAATGTCCTGAATAATCGTTACATTTGAAACGAAGAGGCGCTCTTGAAGCTCCTCATTCGTAATAGGGCTCTCTTCACTAAGTAAGAGATATGTGAGGTGTAATAATCGATCTGTCGGGGTACTGCCGAGCGTGATGGTCTCACTCTCTAAACGTTGCAAGTCTCCTTCTAGATAGTATTTTTTCCCCTCTTTAATCAGTTGGATTCCTAAAGGTTCCAAGCTAACGGTTAAATCAGAGATGGTCCGATAAACCGTTCTCGTTGAAACCTTTAAGAGTTCCATCATTTCTTTTACGGAAAGCTTTCCAAGTTCCAGGAAGGCTTTAATCAATTGTTCTTCTCGATTTGTAAATAACATATCTTCATTATACTCTTTTATCGAGAAATCTTTTAATTATTTGTGCATGCGCGCAATTAATTTATCATACTCTGGTGTTGTCACAACACTATCGACTACTAATAATTGCGCATTTGGTGCAGCTGCTTGTACTTGTGATTGTTGTGCAATCGTTGTAACAATCAAGATGTTTTTTGCATTATGTTCTGCTAATTTTTCGAACGGAACTGTCACAACTGGAATCTTCACGTCATTTGAACGGAAGATAGATTGTAATGTTTCACGACCCATTGTTGCAGAACCTTCAGCTTTGTCATAGGCAAAGACAACTTCATCAACATGGTTTAAGTCGACTGTTGCATCTTCTTGTGCTGGTGCAGCTGTTTCAGCTGGACGAACGTTTCCGTTTGTTAATTGTGCTACGATTTCATCGTATTTTGGTGATGTTAAGAAGTTATCAACTGATACGTGAATGGCTCTTGGCGTACGTTGTGCAGCGCGTTCTGTTAATTCTTCTTGAGTGACAATTAATGTGTAATCTGTATCTTCAAGAGTTGAAATTGCTTGGTTTGTAACAGGAATGTTTTCAAAACCTGCTTTTTGAATTTTGTTACGAAGAAGTGAAGCACCCATTGCAGAGCTTCCCATACCAGCGTCACATGCAAAGATAATACGTTTTACTGAGTCAGTAGAGATTGTTGAAAATTCAGGTGAAGCAACGACAACTTGTCCTTTTGCTTGTGCTTTTGCAGCTGAAGTAGCAGCTTGAGCAGCCTCAAGTGATTCTTCTTCTGAATTGTCGAGTTTTAAGATAAATGCACCTACTACAAATGATACAACAGCAGCTACTAATACACCGGCTAATACAACTAAGTGAGGCATAAATCCTTTAGGAGCCATCCCTAAGATTGCGATGATTGAACCTGGTGAAGCAGCTGAAGTTAATCCAGCTCCTAATAATTGGAATGTGAATGTACCAGATACACCACCTGCGATAACAGCAAGGAACATTGCTGGTTTCATCATTACGTATGGGAAGTAGATTTCATGAATCCCACCGACGAAGTGAATTAACATTGCACCCCATGAAGATGATTTTGCAGAACCTTTTCCGAAGAACGCAAATGCAAGTAAGATACCAAGACCTGGTCCAGGGTTTGCTTCAAGTAAGAATAGGATTGATTTACCAGCATCTACAACTTGTTGTGTTCCAATTGGAGTAAAGATTCCGTGGTTTAACGCATTGTTTAAGAATAAGATTTTAGCTGGTTCAATAATGATGTTTGCTAATGGTAATAATCTAAGTGTAACTAATGCATCCACCCCTTGTCCTACTAATGTTGTTAAGTTCGCAACAACTGGTCCAACAGAGTAGAAGGCAAGAAGCATCATACCGAATGCAAGGAAACCTGCAGAGAAGTTATTTACTAACATTTCAAAACCAGGTTTGATTTTTGGTTGTACTGTTTGGTCGAATTTCTTCATTAACCAAGCTGTAAGAGGTCCCATGATCATCGCACCAATAATCATTGGTACAGTAGATCCTGCTACTGCCCCGAATGCAGCAACAGCACCGACAACGCCTCCACGATGTCCGTATACATTGAATCCACCTGTAAACGCAATTAGAAGTGGAATTACGTAAGTTAACATTGGGGATACCATCTTACTTAATTCTTCATTTGGAAGGTACCCGTTTGGAATTACTAATGCCGTTAATACACCCCAAGCGATTAAGGCTGGGATATTTGGCATGACCATATTAGAAAGTGTTGTTCCAAGTTTTTGGAGTTTCACTTTAAAAGATTTGTTTGACATTTTTCTTCTCCTTTATTCTAGAATGACGTTTTCGAGTATCTGAAAACGCACTCCTTATTTGATGAATTTATCATACAATACTCATTTAGATAAAAAAACTCAAATTTTGGCAAAAAAAATGTGTCATAAAATAAATCCTGTCATAACAATTTTTTAATAAAAAAAGAATAAAGCAACAATGTACTGACCCCAAAAAGTTAAACAATCATTTTAAGTAAAAAATTTAGTTTGTTATTGTACAGGACTAAGTCCCTTTTCCCACAAAAAAACACCTGCAGCGTTCCCACTGCAAGTGTTTAAGTGTATTGTTTCTAGTCGATGACGCCTTGTTCTTTTTTACGGCGTTCTTTGATTAAGTCTTTGAGCGAGATGAGCATCACAGCTGCTAGAATCATCGCCATGCCGATAAAGTCAATCGCAAAGAATTGCTCGTTCATAATCAGGAAGGCGCCCCTTCCGTCCAGCGATGGTTCCTTGTTATTTGGTTATTCTTGTCCTTTAACTTCAGGCGTTGCGACATCTTCGCCAAACCATTTCTGGCTGATTTGTTGGAAGATGCCCTCTTGATAGAGTTCTTTGAAGGCTTGGTTCAGCGCTTCGAGGAGCTTCTTGTCGGCAGGTCGTACCCCTACCGCAAAGGACTCACTCTCGAATCCTGAAGGAATGGTGTCGTACTCGTCGGCGATGCCTTCTGTTGTGAGGTAGTAATCCGCGTATACACGGTCGATCAGTAAGGCGTCGATACGGTCATTCTTCAAGTCGATAATGGCCTCGTTCACGCTTTGGTATTGGTCAGCGTCCCCGCCTTTGACACGGTTCTTCAACACTTCTGGATGTTCTTCAAAATCTAACATCCCAGACGAGCCGTTTTGTGCACCAAGGACTTTACCCGTCATATCTTCTACCGAGTGAATGCCACTCAATTTCTTCACGACTAAGATTTGCGTATTTTGCATATAGGGAATCGTGAAGGCGACTTTCTCGCGGCGTTCGTCTGTGGCGGAATACCCATTCCAGATGGCATCAATCGTGCCGTTTTGGAGTTCCGTCTCCTTCATGTCCCAGTCAATCGGTTGGAAGTGAACCGTGATGCCGAGTTTCTTCGACACGTACTGCGCGAGTTCGATATCAAAGCCGGTATAGTTGCCATTCTTCTCCTCGAACCCCATTGGAACAAAGGTATTATCGAAGCCGACCGTGATGCTCTTTTGTTGTTGGTATTTATCCCAGTTATCGACTTTTGGATTGCTTGCTAGTTGCGTGCAGCCTGCAAGACTCATGACCGCCACCCCTACAAGCGCTAAAAGCCCTAGGATTCCTTTTTGTTTCTTCATAGCGGCCTCCTATTTCGGTTCGAACGTCAATAATTCGTCCGCGATATTCTCGGCAAAGGTTAAATCGTGAGTCACGACGATTTGCGTCATTCCGAGTTCTTTGTTTTGGAGGATTAACTTCTCTACTTCTAGGCGAAGGGCTGGGTCGAGCGCTGACGTTGGTTCGTCGTAGCCGATGATTTCAGGGTCAATCATCATCGCACGGGCTAAGGCCACCCGTTGTTTTTGTCCGCCTGAGAGTGAATATGGGAATGCGTCCTCGTGTTCAGCTAGTCCGAGGCGTTCTAATAGCGCGCGTGCCTTCATGTTGGCTTCTTCTTGAGGCACCCCGTTCATTTTCACCGGTGAAATCGTTAAGTTTTCTAATACGGATAAATGTGGGAATAATTGGAAGTCTTGGAACACGAATCCAAGCAATTGGCGCTTCGAGAGTTCGTCAAGCGCTAAAGGTTCGCCGTTATAGAACACTTCTCCAGAGTCGATTTTTTCAAGCCCTGCTAACATCCGAAGCAAGGTTGTTTTCCCGCCTCCTGAAGGTCCGACGATGGCCAAAATTTTTCCTTCGTGAATCGTTAAGTTGAAATCGGACAAGATTTGTTTATCGCCGAAACGTTTACTAATATTGCGTAATTCTAACATCTGCTTGTCCTCCTATTTATAATAACTGAATTTCTTTTCAATGCGTTTCGCCACAAGCGTCACAATTCCGATAACGATCAGGTAAATCGCTCCTGCTAGAAACATCGGAACAAGGCTCGCATCGCGGTTGGCTGCGGTACGGCTCGCCAAAATAAGGTCTGAGATTCCAAGCGCGTATACAAGTGACGTATCTTTGACAAGGCTCATGATTTCATTGAAGACACTTGGCAAGACAATCTTCGTCACCTGTGGAAGAACGATATCGCGAATCGTTGCTCCTGGCGTGAATTTCAACACCTTCGCCGCTTCATACTGTCCTTTTGGAATCGTATCGATCCCCCCGCGGAAAATCTCCGCAAAGTACGCCGCGTAGTTGAGCGTGAAGGCAATAAGCGCTGCTGGGAGTCGGTCTAAACGAATACCGACACTTGGCAAGACGTAATAAATAAAGATTAGTTGTAATAACAGAGGCGTCCCGCGCATCACCCAGATGTAGATATGGATGAGTCCGTTGAGAGGTTTCCATTTCAGCTGCATCGCAAAGGCAATGAGAATGCCCAGCGGAATCGAGAAGATAAGAACGAGTGCGAACACTTCTAATGTCGTCACTGCTCCGTGTAATAAGCTTGGTAAAATTTCGAGTGAATAAGACAAATTAAGGACCTCCATCTGTTAATTGATGGTACATAGTATAGCACAAACCATTTATTTGAAAAAGATGAAAGTTTCATGAGAACGGTCTCAGTTTCAAGTTTTTTCATTTCTTTCAAAATAAATGAAAACCGCAACTGGATGTGCTCCAATTGCGGTTCGTTTTTGTTATTCGAGTACGCCTTGTTCTTTTTTACGACGTTCTTTGATTAAGTCTTTGACTGAGATAAGGACCACGGCTGCTAGAATCATCGCCATGCCGACAAAGTCAATCGCGAAGAATTGCTCGTTCATGATCAGGAAGGCGAAGAACACCGCAGAAATCGGTTCGACGGCGGCAATCAGACTGCTCTTCACTGGCCCGATATAGCTCGTCCCTTTTAAAAACATCGTGTACGAAATGATCGTTCCAATCAGGATAATTCCTGTTAGTGCTGCAAGAATATCCACGCTATACACGAGATTCATCGTCGTAAGACCGCTCATCGGGAAGAGAATCACCCCTGCAATGACCATCCCTACTCCAATCACCGTAAGACTTCCGTACTCTTGAATGAGTTTAATCGGAAGCATGATGTAAATGGCGTACGTGAAGCCACTAAAGATGCCCCAGAAGAGCCCGAGTGGTGTCACGCTGAGTTGATTGAGTTGGCCGTGTGTGGCAATGATGAACGTCCCAAGAATTGCGAGGACAATCGATGTCACTTCAGATGCGGTCGGTGTCGTGCGATTTTTCAAGCACATGTACACCAGAATAATGACCGGACAGAGATACTGCAAGACTGTCGCGGTTCCGGCATTACTGAGGTGAATCGCCTCCAGATAGGTAAACTGGTTCATGAAGAGCCCGATAAACGCAAAGAGCGTAATCTTAGCGTAATTCTTCTTCTCCTTGAAGAATGCGACCAGTTGCCCACGGGTAAACGCATAGCTCATCGCCAACAGACAGACCCCAGAGATAATCAGACGTAGGTCGGTCAAGGCGAGCACGCCCATTCCGTGCGCCATCAAGTATTGACCACACGCGCCACTCATCCCCCAGGCAATCCCGGCAAAGAGCGTCATCAAGGTTCCTTTTAATAGTTGTTGTTTTGGTTGGTTTTGTTGTTCTGTCGTTTTCATACCACCGATTATAGCACAATCCGCCCTCTTCCTGTACCTTCATTTCCTAGAAAATATAATTATTAAGATTTCACGGAATTGCATGATTTAGTTTGCCCTTAAGAGATTCATTTGTTGCAGTCGCATTTCACCCTTATGACGAAACTGTGAAATTTATCGTAGGAAATTGCGCACTCTACTTATTTTTGGTACACTTATAAAGGAAAATTTTATTCAAGGAGGTTTTTATGAAACTTACAGGTAAAGTCACTCTCTTAACGGCTGCCCTCTTCGCCCTTTCGGCACATGCGGTTGCTGCAGAGACGACACAAACTGAAACGACAGTTCAACCGACGACTGCGGAAGTCACAACGGTTCAAGCAACGACAGAAGCGACAACGACTTCAGAAGCTTCTCTTCCGAAAGATTCTAAAAACGACGTCGATATTCATGTGTATAAACCAGGTGAAGAACCAAAATATACTGGTCTTTACAAAGCTGATGGCGAAACGTACTACCAAGTGGATAGTAAGCCAATCACAAATACATGGAAATGGCACGGAGGACGCTGGTACTACTTTGGCGCTGACGGAAAGATGTTAAAATCAACTGTTACTCCAGATGGCTATCTTGTGGACATCGAAGGGATGCTCGTTAGTCCAGGCTGGAGCTACCAAGGTGGTAAATGGTACTATGCTCTATCTGGCGGAAAAGTATTCCGTGGCGACTGGAAGAAAATCGGTGGTGTTTGGTACGCATTCCACGATAATGGTGTGATGTACTCTCACGAATGGAGCGGCAGCTATTTCTTAAAAGATAGCGGTGCGATGGCCGATAACGAATGGGTTTTCGACAGAAACTACAATAGCTGGTTCTATATTAAACCAGGTGGTACTTACGCAAGCCGCGAGTGGAAAGGCGACTACTACTTGAAGGCTGGCGGATATATGGCCAAGTCCGAATTTATTTACGACAGCAAGTACCAAGCCACTTATTATCTCGATGCATCTGGTAAATACGTCCGCGATCAATGGAGGGAAATCGACGGTAAATGGTATCACTTCCGCAAATATGGGGAAATGGATACGAGCAAATGGATTGGCTCTTACTACGTCAAATCTGACGGTGCGATGGCCGCAAGCGAACTCGTCTACGACCCTACGTACAATAGTTCTTTCTACTTTGACGAAAATGGGAAATACCTAAACAAACAATGGAAAGAAATCGACGGCGACTGGTACTACTTTAAAGACGGTGGCTACATAGCCAAAAATGAATGGGTCGGCTCTTACTTTATCAAGGGTAATGGACGTATGGCGAAAAACGAAATGCAATACGACCAATCAACTAGTTCTTCATACTATTTCAAAGAAGACGGAACATTCGCGAAGAACTACTGGGCAAAAGTCGGTGGCTACTGGTACTACTTCAAGGGCAACGGAAAAGTCGCGCGTAAAGAATGGATTGAGAATAAATATTACGTACTCGATAACGGTAAAATGGCAACTGGTACGCATATCATCGACCACTATCAATACGTATTTGACGGGAGCGGAAATATCTTGAGCAAGAAAGCAGTCGATATCGGTTGGGTCGAAAAAGACGGCAAACGTTATTTCTACAACGGTGCAAGTCAACGTCTTGGGGATGAAACAACCAAGAAAGTCATGGACATCAGTGAACACCAAGGTCATATCTCAAACTGGGAAGGCATCATCAAGGACAATGATATTGATGCGGTTATTGTTCGTATCGGTTACTCTGGTGCCGAAGATAAACATCTCGCCCACAACATTAGCGAATTAAACCGCCTTGGCGTTCCTTACGGAATTTACCTTTACACTTATGCTTCTACAGAGGCAGATGGTGTGGAAGATGCCGAGCAAACCATTGCGTTAATCAAAAAATACAATATTAAACCAACTTACCCTATTTACTTCGATTTAGAAGATTGGCGTTATACAAACGGTGCAAAATCTGCACCAACGGATACCACTACTTGGGTGAAAATCTGGAAAGCCTACCGTGACACCATGGCCAAAGCTGGATACACAAACGTGCGTATTTACAGTTATCAATATCTCTTACAAAATCGTTTAAACGATCCTGAAATCTTAAAATACGTGGACTGGGTGGCAGCCTATACTCCACAGTTCACTTACCAACTTCCATACAGCCAACCAAGCTGGGGCTGGCAATATACCGATAAGGAATTTGTCACAGGTCTTGGAAATGTGGATATGAGCGTGTGGTTCGGACGTTAATAGTCCTACTTATAGCATCCTTAAAAAGTCTCATTCATCGAATGGGGCTTTTTAATTTTCGGAGAAGATGATAAATACCATAACAAACTCGTTGAAGGGATTGTTACTGGTCTACGCAACTTCTATAAGACAGCTAAATAAATGCTTTTAAGTGCTCTATTAAAATACTCTAGAACCTTTGGTTTGTAATAGTTATGATAACTGCTACACCGGGTTGAGTCTAAGGTCTCAACCCTAGCAAGCTTCAAAGAGCGGGTAAAAGTTAAAACTTTAACTCGCTCTAATTCACATTGCTTGTTTGTCGCGGTTATCATGGCTATTACCCAAAGGTTCTTTGTATTTTAATAGACTTAAAAAATTCTTCCTCACACAATTTTTCTTAAGAATCTCCAACACTACTCAATCTGTGCTGAAGACTTTTCCTCTTTTCATTATGCCCACCGTTCAAATGAGAATACGCTCAAAATTTCACTTTATAATGATTCCATTTAATGTTAGAATAAAGATAACCAACTTTAGGAGGCACGTTCATGTTTAATAAAATTAAGAAGATGATGTTAGGATTGTTGGCGATTGCCAGCCTACTGCTTATCGCAGGCTGTCAGTCATCTACACAACAAGGACCTAAAGCTCCACAAGATTTAACTAAAGACCAACAAGGAACGTGGTTGTGGACAGAACAACAATCGACGTTGCAAAAGGTTTTCCTTGCAACGAATCTTGAGCCCCGCGCTGCAGCATATATGTTGGATGACTTAGATATTGTAAAAATGACGATGACGATTAAGGACAAAACGGTTGAATTGAAGTACCGATTTGATTATCTGCGCATTTATGAAGATCAATATAAAGGCCTAGGTCTGAAGACTCCTGATTTCAAAACATACGTACAACAGAAAACAGAAGACTTTAAAGCCTATGTAGCGACGCTTCAACATACAAAGATTACACTCGATGAAGCAAACTACGCTTACGACTATACGCTGACTGGAACGATTGACTCGGACAATCACACCATCACTTTCCCCGAAACTCCAACATTCCTAAGCAAAATTATCTTAGGGCCTAATACAAACCCACTAGAGGCCATCACGTATACCTATTCAGTGGACGGAAAACAAATGACGCTTTCTGCGGAAGGCAAAAACGATAAAGGCTTGAAGCTTGTGATGCGTCTTCGCTTTAACTACACGGAAGAGTCTAAATAGAAGGAGTGATGAATGATGAAAACGATGAAAAAAATTTCGCTATGGATGATGTCGCTTCTTACTCTTCTATTCGTTGCAGGATGTGCTGAACAAAAGCCAGAACAAACGACTGCTGAAACCACAACTGAGGCTCCTGTACCAGTCGCTCTTGAAGGTGAATGGCAAGCGATCGACTTTAGAGATACATTAGAACGTACATTTTTATATACTTACAAGGACGCGTATACCCGATTGAAAGTAACAGAGGCTTTCGAAGATGTCTCTCCTACGTTAACCATCGAGGGAACAAAGGTAACTTATACCTACACTGTAGATATGAATAAATACTTCGAGTTCTATGCTGAAGCACATAAAGATATTGCTAAAGACAAGGCACAAGCTGCTAAATTAATTGCCGCCCTTGCCCAAAAAAATATTAAGAAGTCCCAAGACTTATCTGGAACTTATAATGATGAAACTTATATCTTCAAAGGAAAACAAGAAGGTGGCGTTCTAGACACAAACGCAAAAACGATTGTCTTCCCGGATGTTCCAAATCTATTTGGTATTCTTCCACTTTATATTTCTTCAACAGAAGTCCCAATTACGTATCATTATGAGATCAATGGCGATATTCTTACGATGTACGCTGAGAAGGTCTATAAAGAAAATGGAATCCATTTGGTTTATCCGATGAAATTTAAGAAAGTGCAAAAATAATTCACTGCCCCTTTGAGATTTTCTCAAGGGTTTTTTGTGTGCAAAAAAATATAGAGCTGGTGATCTATTAAAATACTCTAGAACCTTCGGTTCGGTATAGTCATGATACCTGCTACACCGGGTTGAGCCTAAGGTCTCAACCCTAGCAAGCTTCAAAGAGCGGGTAAAAGTTGAAAACTTTAACCCGCTCTTATTCACATTGCTTGTTTGTCGCGGTTATCATGACCATACCCCGAAGCTCCTTCGTATTTTAATAGAAATAGAAAGCTATTTTACACATAAAAGGCCTTGAGAATCTCAAACATTTAGAGAACCGGCCAAAGAAACTTTTTATCCTTTTCATTTCGAATACCCAGTAGGATTATCCAAGATATTGTTCATTATCCCCACCTCTCAAATGATACTCGCTCAAAGTTTCACTTTGTAATCCTTCCAGTTAATGCTAAAATATAAGTAACAACTTTTAGGAGGTAACTCTATGTTTTGTAAGACAAAGAAGATGCTTTTCGGATTCTTGGCGTTCGCTACTCTACTCTTCGTTGCAGGGTGTCAGAGTCAAACGCCCGATTCTAAAGCACAAAAGACATCCCCACAGGAATCATGGGAATGGACTGAACAACCTTTAACGATGCAGAAGATTCTCTTGGCTATGAATATCAAAACCTTTGTTGCCGCATATGTGGTAGAGGACTTCAACGACGTAAAAATGACGCTCGATATTAATGAGAATACGGTCGAATTGAAGTACCATCTTAGCGTGAAAAAAGTTTATGAGGATGAATATAAGGGCCTCCAACTGAAAACTCCTGATATGGATACCTATGTTAAAAATAATTTTGATGGGTTCAAAGAAGCTGTTAAGAAATATCAACACGCACAGGTTACAACAGACGATGCGAACTTGGCCTATGACTACTCTTTAAAAGGTGAAATCGACAAGGAAAAACATACGATCACTTTCCCTGAAACACCGACTTTCTTAAAGACACTTGTCATGGGAATTAGCATTGATCCTTTGAAACCTATTACGTATAAATACACAGTGGATGGCAATCAAATGACACTCTTCATTGAAGGCGATATTCAAGAAGGCTATCCTCGAGAAATGCGTATTCGTTTCAATCGATTAGGCGGACAATAAGAAAGGAGTGGCAAACATGAAAAAATTTACTTTATGGATGGTTTCCCTCTTCTCTCTACTGTTCATTGCAGGATGTGGAAACGAACAACAACCAGTACAACAAACACAAAGTCAAACTCCAACAACAGAAGCTCCAAAACCTGCTTCTGTTGATGTGGAAGGAACGTGGCAAGCCGTCGACTTTAGAGATACTCTTGAGAAGGTATTTCTACTCCAATACGACGATGCGGCCAGTCGCTTAAAGGCAACAGAGGCCCTCAAAGACGTCGTTCCAGTCCTCAAGATTCAAGGAAATAAGGTTACATTTGAATACACCGCAAACATGTCAAAATTCTTGGATGCGTATGGTGATGTGATTGGCAAAAAACAATTTAGCTACAAAGAAAATGCGATTAACTATATTGTTGGTCTAGCAAAAACGACGTATGGTAATCTCAAATACCATACGGTTGACTGGAATGAACAAACATCGACGATAAAATCTGTGTTGAAAAATGGCGTTCTAGATACAAAAACAAAAACGATTACCTTCCCGGAAGTTCCAAATATTTTTGCAGTCATCCCACTGTATATCACCGACCAAGAAAAACCGATAAAGTATCAATATGAGATTGTTGGGGACACGATGACGATAAAAGCGGAGCGTATACTGAAGGAGCAAAACTTGCATCTGGTGTACCAAATGAAATTCAAGAAAGTTCAAAACTAACTCACTACCCCTTTGAGTTTTTCTCAAGGGGTTTTTGAGTGCAAAAAATATAGAGTTAATGCTCAATTAAAATACTTCGGTACCTTCGGTCCGATATAGTCATGATAACTGCTACACCGGGTTGAGCCTTTGGTCTCAACCCTAGAAAGCTTGCAATTTTCATATTGTTAGCTTAAACAATGTAGACGCAGTAGACAAATGGATTGACCTTCACTATCAAGTAGTTTGGTCAATCCTATTTGTCCTTGCGGGGGTAAGACTACGAAGAAACAGAAAAGCACTGTTTCTTCTGTCTTACTCCCATTTCACATTGCTTGTTTGTCGCGGTTATCATGACTATACCCCGAAGCTCCTTCGTATTTTAATAGAAACTGAAAGCTATTTTACACAGAAAAGTCCTTGAAAATCTCAAAAGTTTAGTGCCCCGCCAAATAAGACTCTTCCTCTTCTCATTTTGAATAATCAGTGAAATTACGGGGCAAGCTTGTAAATTTCGTGAATACCGTTGCAAACAAAAATTGTAATCGTTATAATTTAATCATATTAGCATTACTCTATTAAGGAGGTCTAACGATGTTTAGACATTATAAGAAATTATTTTTAACACTAGTTGCTCTATGCTCAGTCTTCGTGCTGGCTTCTTGTTCTCAAGACCAAAGCAGCTCCCAAAATGCCGCTCAAACAGAAGCACCTAAAGTTGAAACGATTGACGGTGATTGGGAATTAGTCGATGCAGTCGATGCGTTATCTGACTCCATCGGAGCTTATCCCCTTAACGCACTCAACTTTGCACGCTTGCTTGACTCTGTCAAAGACTTCAAAATGGACTTAAAGATTGAAAACAATACGGCAACTATTAAATACGATTATAATATTGAGAACTTTAGTAACGCTTTCTATAAGTTTTCACAATCCGCTAAAGGAAAGACTGAAGAAGAGTTCAAAAAAGCCTTATATGACTCTCACGAAGAATTTTCAGGTGACTTTAAGAAATACAAAGTAAGCATGAATAAAGATACAGGCGTATTTAGCTATGAAGCAACGGGTTCTATTGATCAAGATGCGAAAACCATGACTTTTGAAGAAGGAATTACCGTAACAAACTCATTCTTCTTCCCACTTAGTGAAAACAACTTGTCGCCAACCACCTATTATTACGAACTAAAAGATGACATGCTTTATATTACGATTGACGGGAAATCGAAAAGAGATAACCTTCCCGTTCACTATGAACTACACTTCAAACGTAAAGGAAGCACTACTCAAAAAGAACCAGTGCCAATTGAAGGAAAGTGGCAAGCTATTGACTTCAGATCAGCTATTGAACGTAGCTTAGCCTATAAAGATTTCAAAAATAATGATTCGGCTTTCAAGCATATCTATCCTGAGGCATGGAAAGATATAAAACCAACGTTGAATATTACTGACACAACTGTTGAATTTGACTATACTGTATCTCTAGCAGATGGTTTTGGAATGTTCTACGATTACTTAAAACAACTAGATGCATCTAAATTGACGCAAACAAAAGATGAATATATTAAAAATCAATTTACTAAATTATCATCAAATCTACAAGCTGGCGCTAAAGACTTCCCAAATACAACTTATGAATTTGATAATGATAATGCCACAATTCATTCTGTATTGAAGAATGGTAAATTAGATACAACAAACCAAACGATTGTCTTCCCAGAAGCGATCAATATTGTGGATCTTGTAATCATGTCCATTGCTCCTGCAAATAAAGAAACAACGTATAAATACTCTATTGATGGAGATATTTTAACGTTGACGATTGAGCAAAGCGATGCAAAGAATAATGTAAATACGATTATTTCAGCAAAATTCAAAAAAGTAGCGGAATAATCTCTTCGCTAGGAACATTTTCCCAGACAGCACTAAAAAAGAATGTAGTATTACTACATTCTTTTTTTATGTCCTAATAGTTATCTTCTTAAATAGAGGCGGAACCGTAAAGTGTGTTTATCTGAATCTCCATCCAAGCTAGTCTAATAAATGAAGAGCTGATTGGCTCCTTCTTCTCCTGTTGAATAATGGTGAGATGCCGGAAGAAAATGGTAATTTTTGTGAAAACCCTTGTAAAACAAAAATATTAGAAGTATAATATAAGCATAATACAACAATTTGTTTGAAGGAGGTCTAACTATGATTAGACAAACTAAGAAACTGTTTCTTGGTCTCTTCTCTCTTGTCACAGTTTTTGTGATTGCTGGATGTGGACAGAACCAAGCTTCAGATCAAAATACCAATAACTCGCAACAAGCGCAATCGCAACAAGAACAAAAAGATCCAAATAATATTGCTGGTGAATGGGAATCCATAAACGAGATTGATTCGATTCAAAAAGATTTTGGCATCTATGATTTGAACCATTATACTTTTAAAAAATTTATTGAAGCTTTTAAAGACTTCAAGATGAATTTGTCAGTCGATGGTACAAACGTAAAACTAAGTTATCAATATGATTTGAACAAATTCGCAAAAGCATACTACGCGATTTCGACTTTCAAAAATGAAAAGACAGAAGAGGAATTCCTAACTTGGCAGAAAGAAGGACTAGCAGAGTTCGGAAAAAACTATAAGAAATACAAAGTGTCAATGGATACTTCAACAGGAATTTATAGCTACGAGGCTACAGGAACTGTGGATGAAAGCGCAAAAACTGTCACATTTGATGAAGGATTCACCATTATTCACTCATTCCCGCTAACATCAGCTGCTAAAGATCATTGGTTTGATTCAGCGACTTACAACTATGAAGTGAAAGACGGCATCTTGACCATCTACGCTGATATGAAGACAAAGGACAATCTTCCAATTCATTTTGAACTGAACTTCAAACGCGTACCAAGTGCAGAAAAGAAATAGAAAGGAGACGCGACCATGTTTAAACAATACTTAAAACCATTATTGATTGCTGGCTGCTCTCTTTTAATGCTTGCCGGCTGCGGAAATCAAACCGCTACAACTACTACTGCAACAACAGCTGCTTCTTCTAATCCTCTCGAAGGAAAATGGGAACAAATCGACTTCAGAAGTACACTCGAACGCGGCTTAGGATATGAAAGTACTGCATATAAAACTCCAGAAAAACTTATTTATGCCGATGCGTTCAAAGACGTGACACCGACACTAACAATTACTGGGGATTCTGCGGTTTACGACATTACGACAACGACCAATGCGGTTTTTGGAAACTACTATGACTACTTAAAGGCAAAAAATCCAACAAAAGTCAAGGGTTCCAAAGAAGAATATATTAAATCAGAATATAACCGTTTGAAAAAGCACCTGGAAACTTTTAACGGAATGAAAGGCCCTACCAGCTTTGAATTCAATGATGAAAAGTATGAAATCCATCAAAACTTAAAAGATATTACCATTAACGAGAGTGCCGGTACGTTTGAATTCAAGAACGCACCAATGTTCATTAATTTAGTAACATTCTCAGGAGAGAAATTCATAAGACCAGTGACATATAAATATACCCTTGAAGATGGGATATTAACACTGTCATTCGAGGAAAAACAAGACCTTGACAATGGAGATACGGTTTCTATCTACTTCACGTTGAGATTCAAAAAAGTAGCGGAATAATCTCTTCGCTAGGAACTTTAATCCTTATACAAAAACAACACCTCTGCGACTCTACTAGAGAGAGTTCGTGGAGGTGTTTTTTGTTAGCCAATATGATTTTAATTCTCATACGTTCATTTATTTGTTATAATTTTTTTATAAAAAGTTCAAAGTTTGTGTGCGGAGGAATCTTATGGGAAACAAAAAATTATTGTCTACCCTTCTTTTATCGAGTCTTTTCTTGGTGGCGTGTCAATCACAAAAGGCACCAGAAGAAACGACGGCTGTAGAAACTACAACGGAGACAACGACAACAACCGTTTCGACGACAGTAGAAGTAAAACCTGACTACTCTTTGTATGATGGGATTATTTCAAAATATGCGACTGTTACGAAAAACAGTAAAGGTGATGTGGATCAATCGATTAACACGATTGCTTATCTTTTACGAAACGAAGAAATTTATACAGGTATCGACTATGCCCTTTATGACTTAGACAAAAACGGCACCGATGAACTCATTATTTCGTTTATACTTCAAAACGGGAATCATATTCCACTGGATATCTATACTCTTAAAGATGGACAAGTTATTCGCTTAACTTCTCCAGAGGTTAAACTGGCATCCATTGGGGAACGCGTTCTATTAGACACACTCGTAGACGGCTCTCTTTTAATGTCTACTTCTTCGAGTGCTGGACAGAATATTCATATGATTCAATATAAATTTGATTCTACTGGAACGAAATTAGAACAAACCCATGAATGGAAAATTGACCGTTCTAAAGGTGAAAAAGTACCGGAAGGATTACCTGAATCGATTAAGAAAGATGAATTTACTTACAAATCAGTTTATACAAAACCTGTAACGAAGAAAGAAGCCAGTGCGCAAAAAGGAATTAACATTGTCGAAATCCAAAACGGCGACTACTCTAGCCTAGCTGGTACTTGGAAAAACGCACAAGGCTATACCATTGTTTTCGATAAAAACGGTCTTGTAAGTGAGCATTCTGAAATCTTTACTGTGAAACCTGAAAAAGATGGCACAGTCTTAAGACTTGGTGTTCGTCCTAAAGGAGGCGGCGTTGGTGGATACTTCATTCTTATAATTCCTGCTGGAGCTGAAGCCCCTAAAGTCAATAACGGCGATGGAACAACAAAACCAGCCCAATCCGATAATTCTCGCGACCGCTTATATGCTGGTCAAGATTACTCAGGTAAGCCTGATCATTTTCTTTATAAAGTCGATTAAGCAAAAAGGAATGTAGGTTAAACTACATCCCTCAGACTGAAGACAAACCCCGTTTGAGATTTGACTCAAGCGGAGTTTATCTTTATTTTTGTTTAAAATTAGCTGTTAAATAAAAATTATAGAACCAAAAATCCTCCCAGAATTAAACTATTTCATTTAATTCTAAGAGGATTCACAAAGTTTTTGTTTAAAGGTTATTCTCTTGTTGGTTTATATTTAAGGCTTTCTCCATGTTGTTTGACAAAATCACTCATCTCTGAGTCAGGAATTTGTCGAAGATAGAGATTGGCACGAATCGTGTCATCCTCTTCACGACAAGTAGAAAGAACAAGATATTTATCCTTAGCTGATACCTTAACATTTGGTTTTTTAACCTCTGCAGTATCATAAATAATATTTAGCTGTTTCTCAAAATCCGCATCATCATCAAAAGAAGTACGGTAAAAAGCTGTTTCTTCTGGGACAATAATCATAGCAACAGCTTCATAATAATACTTTCTCTCTGGAGTTTCAATGACAACATAAGGGTGTTCATCAAAATATTCTTGGCGGCTATAGTAATTCACATCTTTAAACATGCGGTGGTCAGGCACTTTACTACCACGAGCGTGACCAAATAACCAAGTCAATCGATCACTAAAGTCCTTCTTGTTATCAGCATCCATAAAGACTGCACCCATTAAAGGTTCGATAACGCCATCAAAGCGCTTATCCAAATAAGTCGCATTATCTGTTGTTTGAACGACTGGTTCATCTAACTGTGTACCAGGAATATATACATAACCAACTGTTTCAGAGTTTGTTGCAAGCAAGCCTTTAAATTTATTAGCGAGATATTCTTTTTCTTCTTGACTAGCAGTATAAGTTTGCTTTGGAGCCTCCTGTTGACTAGTAGTATCAGTTTGCTTTGGAGCCTCCTGAGTAACCTTTGCATCATTTAGCTTATCTCCACTTGGAGCTAGGAAGCTATTATAGATAAAGAAGCCTCCTAAAGCAATGATAGCTACTGCAACGATAAAAGCAATTATTTTAGCAATTGGTGATTTCTTTGTCGTAGAACGTCTACTCATCTTTTTCTCCTTAATCTTTTACTAAAAAAATCACTGAAACCAAGTTTCAGTGATTGGCTGCTCTTTATATAAAATTATTTAACAGCGTGTGTTTTTGGAAGAGCTTTTTGATTTGCTTTAGCTTTAGCAGTTACACCAGCTTTTTTAGCAGCTTCTTCTGCTTTTTGAGCTTGGTCTGCAACACCTGGTTTAGTTGCATCTGGTGTAGTTGCTGCTTGAGCAGTTAGACCATGTTCTTTCAAGTAACGTGCGTTAGCTTGTTCTGGAGTTTCGTTCAAGATGTAGTAAGAACCTTGTGCCTTGTCAGCAGTGTTGTATGTTTTTTGAGATTCTTGGATTTTCTCGTTACGAACAGCATTACGAGCATCGTTCAATGCGCTTTCGTAAGCAGCTTTCTTTTCACCGTAAAGGTGTGATCCACCTTCAACAGCATCCAATGCTTTTTTAGCCTCAACTACTGCTGGGTCTTTTTGTGCGATAGCATCAACGTTATCTTCGTGGCCACCAACATATTCGTTAGCTTTACGACCATTTTTAAACTCAGATTGAGAGTTGTAAGCGTCGTCTACACCGCCACCAGTTACTGGTTGGTCGTAAGCACCTGGAGTGTTAGCTCCACCGTTGATATCGTCTGCAAATACAGGAGCTCCTGCTGCTAATACTGCAAGAACAGCTGCTGATGTAAATAAAACTTTTTTCATGTTTTATCTCCTTTCAAATTTCTTTTTTTTTGATTTAAGGATAAGCCTTAATGATTTAATTTTATCACATATATTTAAGTTGTCAAGATTTTTTCTTAATTTTTTTAAATTTCCATGTTGTAAAATGAAGTGCAACACAAAAGACATGTTCATCCGATATACTAGAGTTGCCAAAAACAGTATACAGGAAGATGAATATCTCCACTAATTATTCTAACACAAATCAATCATACAAACACTTATCTGAAGCTGATCGAGGAGAAATTGAAGCTTATTTAAGTGTAGAACTAAAACCTGCTGAGATTGCTCGTAGACTAGGGAGAAATCGCTCTACTATTACTCGTGAAATTAATCGTGGTTCAATAAAACAGGTGAAACAAGTAAATAGACAGAAGGTCTATTACCAACACTATTATACAGACGCTACCCATAACCGTTATCGTCTTGCTAGGGAAGCTAGCTATTATCTGAAACTGGATTGGGTATCGGATGATTTTTTGAGAGAATTTACAGAAGTAATGAGAGTGAAACTAAGGATACATAGCGTGGATACCTTTGTTCACACCTATAGACTCAAACATGTAGATGCAGTTGTTCCTTCAACCAAGTATTATAATGAAAAAAGAATCCAACAAAAATTGGACTACCTGTCTCCGATTGAATACCGGAGACGGTAGCCCTAGGCTGTTTTTATTAAATTCTCACTTTTTGGGGTCAGTCCCTATAGACTACATTCCTTTTTTCCTTCTATCCCCCCTAAAATGGAGGCAGAACTGTGAATCGATATCGACTGAAATTGTTGCCTTTTTTAAAGTGGATCTCTACATTGGTTGTGTTTCCATAAAAGACGAAGGACCTTTGGGTTATAGTAAAGATAACCGCGACAAACAAGCAATGTGAATTAGAGCGGGTTAAAGTTTTCAACTTTTACCCGCTCTTTGAAGCTTGCTAGGAGTTGAGACTTAAGGCTCAACCCGGTGTAGCAGTTATCTTTACTACAACAACCAAAAGGTCCGAAAGTATTTTTATGGAAACACCGTTTCCTACTTAATATATCCTTGGCTTTGTAGAAACTCACGAGCAACCGTTTCGGCGGACTTGCCTTCTACTCCCACTTCATAGTTCATGCGACTCATCTGTTCTGCCGTAATCTTTCCAGATAACACATTCAGTACACCTTCCAATTCCGGATGTTGTTTCAACAACGCCTCTTTCATTAAAGGTGCGCCTTGGTAAGGTGGGAATAATTGTTTGTCGTCTTCCAACACCACCAAGTCATAACGCGTGATTTCTGCGTCTGTAGAATAAGCGTCGGTGATTTGAATGTCCCCCGATTTAATCGCTTGGTAACGCAGGCTTGGTTCCATCGTTGCGACGTTTAAGTTCAATCCATATACTTTTTGAAGGCCACGGTTTCCGTCTTCTCTGTCGTTGAACTCCAGCGTGAATCCGGCTTTCAATTGCCCTTCCACTTTCTTTAAGTCAGAGATCGTCTTGAGTCCGTATTTTTCGGCGATGGCTCTTGGGACTGCAACGGCATACGTGTTTTGATAGTCCATCGGCTTCAAGAACGCCAATCCGTCTTGTTTCAAGATACCCTCTTTGGCCATTTCGTACACTTCTTCTGGATCATGCGACACTTTCGGTGCTGGCTTCAACAAGCTCTCCGTAATCGTTCCTGTGAATTCTGGGTAAATGTCGATGTCCCCATTTTTCAAGGCTTCATATAGGAAGCTCGTCTTCCCGAAGTTCGGCTTCACTTCGACTTTCAGCTTCGTATTTTCCTCAATAAGGAGTTTATACATATTCGCTAAAATTTCTGGTTCCGGTCCTAATTTACCGGCAATAATCAGTGTTTGTTGGCCCATCGAAGGCATCATCCCAGAAACAAAAGACGCTCCTAGTCCGGCAAATAGGACGATAAAAGTTGCGAAAATCGTTTTTAATTTCGCATGTTCCATCCATTTCAACAATGTACTAAACGCAATCGCCAGAAGCGCTGAAGAGATAGCCCCAATTAAAATTAAGCTGGCATTGTTACGGTCAATCCCAAGAAGGATGAACGAGCCAAGTCCCCCTGCCCCAATTAACGCTGCAAGAGTGGCTGTCCCGATAATGAAGACTGCAGAGGTGCGTACCCCTGACATGATAACAGGCATCGCGATTGGAATCTCAAACTTCTTCAGGCGTTCCCACTTCGTCATTCCAAAGGCAATGGCTGCCTCTTCTAAACTTGGGTCAATCCCTTCGAGTCCCGTAATCGTATTTTGTAAAATCGGGAATAACGCGTAAATCACAAGCGTTGTAAGGGCTGGGACCGTTCCGATGCCCATAAATGGAATAAAGAGCCCTAATAGCGCCAGTGACGGAATCGTTTGGAAGATTCCTGCCAGTTGAAGGACAAATGCCGCAGAGCGCTTGTACGAGCTTAAAACAACCGCTAATGGAACGGCCACCACAATCGAAATCAGTAAGGCTAAGAGCGAGAGTTGTAAATGTTGCCCTAATGCTACTGTCCAGTCGCTAAAACGCTCTTGGAAGGTCGTTACGAGATTATGCATGAACGGCACCTCCTTTGAACAATTCTGCGACAAATTCCGTTGCAGGATGCTCTAGAATTTCTTCAGGTGGTGCAACTTGTTGAATTGCTCCATCTTTTAAAACCGCAATACGGTCAGCCAACTTCAACGCTTCATCCGTATCGTGTGTCACGAAAACCGTCGTCATTTGAAACTCACGATGCAATGCCTTCGTGAGTTCTTGTAGTTGCTTACGAGAAATCGCATCAAGCGCTGAGAACGGTTCGTCCATCAATAGTGTCATCGGTTCTGCAATAATGGCTCTGATAATCCCAACCCGTTGTTGTTCCCCACCAGAGAGTTCGCTTGGAAGTCGTTTCGCATAATCTTCTGCTGGAAGGCCTACTTTATCGAGTAGTTCCTTTGTTTTCGCAGCGATTTGCTCCTTCTTCCACCCTTTCATTTCAGGAATGAGCGCGATATTTTCCGCCACCGTTAAGTTCGGGAACAGCGCGATTTGTTGAAGAACATATCCTGTCTCTAAACGTAATTTTCGTTGGTCATGTTCCTTGATTCGTTTTTCATTTAAATAAATATTTCCATCAGTCGGTTCAATCAACTGATTAATCATCTTTAACATGGTTGTTTTCCCTGAACCGGATGGCCCCACTAACACCATAAATTCGCCGTCGTTAATGCTTAAGTTCACGTCTTTTAAAACGAGCTTTTCATCATAACGCAAGGCGACGTTTTTATATTCAATCATACTAACCCTTCTTTATTTAATTAATTTATACTCCGCTTTTACTCCCTTTTGTACGGCGGGACGTTGGGCAATGCGGTCTGCCCATTCATTTAAATGTTTATAGCTTTGTGCATCTAAGAATTCTGCAGAATTTTGATAGAGTTTATCTTGAACGAGTTGACCGTACCAAGACCAGATGGCGATATCGGCAATCGTATATTCGTCTCCTGCGATATACGGGCGTTTAGCTAACTCTTTGTCGAGCAAGTCTAATTGGCGCTTTGCTTCCATTGTGAAACGGTTAATCGCGTACTCGATTTTCTCTGGTGCGTAATTGAAGAAGTGCCCAAATCCGCCCCCTAAGAATGGTGCTGCTCCAGTTTGCCAAAAGAGCCAGTTTAAGACTTCTGTACGTTTAGCTGTGTCTTCTGGAAGGAATATTCCGAATTTTTCGGCTAAATAAAGCAAGATATTCGCTGACTCAAAGACACGAATCGGTTCATTCCCTGAACGATCTAAGAGTGCTGGAATCTTCGAGTTCGGGTTAATCGCTACAAAGTCGCTACCGAATTGGTCCCCATCCATAATCGTAATTTTGAATAAATCATAGGCTGCCTTATCAACTCCTGCTTCGAGTAATTCTTCCAGCATAATCGTCACTTTAACGCCGTTTGGTGTCCCAAGAGAATACACTTGTAAGTCTGTTTCTCCGACTGGTAAGGTTTGTTCAAAACGCGATCCTGCCGTTGGACGGTTAATTCCTGAGAACTTCCCTTGGTTAGAATCGGCTGCGCTCCAAACGCGTGGTAATTGATATTCTGTCATATGGTTTCCTCCTTGAGTCTCATTAGAATTATTTTAACATGAGTCTTTACTTCTCTTTAAAACATCTGCTTACGAATAATTTCTCAAGCAGAAACTTTTGTAAATAAATTTTTTAATGTTAGACTTAATAGTATAAATAACAAAGGAGGTCTTCAAATGTCATTAGAAGATAAATTACAACAAGCATCAGGTGCTGCAAAAGAAGTATTAGGTAAAGTTACTGGTGATAAAAGCACTGAAACTGAAGGTACAGTAGAAAAAGGTTTAGGTAAAGCCAAAGAAGTTATCGAAAACGTTAAAGAAGGCGTTGAAGGCGCAGTAGAAGGAATTAAAAATTCTTTCAACAAATAATAGAGCCTAACAAATAAGAGCCGCTACATATCATTGTAGCGACTCTTTTTTCTTTATAAAATATACTCTGCCAGTAAGCGTTCGAACTCGCGGATATTGATGCCGCGTTTCAATTCAATTTTAATATGGCCTGCTCTTGTCCACAACTCCACCTCTGCCGTGTAATCGAGGATGCCCGCATTTTCTGTAGACCACATATTTACTGCGCTATACGGTAAGGAATACATTTCTACTTTCGTTCCTGTTAGTCCTTGGACGTCTTTGACAATCAAGCGTTTATTCGTGAATACCGCTACGTCTCGTACCGTTTTGAAGGCGCGGTCTGCCACCTCTCCTGTCACAAGCATCTCTTCGATATCGCGTGGGACATCCACTTCTCGGTAGAAGACCCATTTGAGTGCGGTTGTTTCGTTTTCCATTTCCATATCCAATCCCCCATCTCGTTGAACTTTCTAGTTATAATACATCTACAATTTCCCAAAGAATATCCTTCCATGTAACCTTCTTGCGTCCATTAATCGTTTCGAATAGATGGTACACTTTCAGATGATTGTCATTGCGAAATACAAAATCGAAGCGGAATTCGCGTCCGTTTGGAGAAATCGCATCGAACTTAGTTTTATATTTATCATGAACTGGGCTTACGGGATATTTATTAAACAGCATGCGACGCTCGTCCCCAGCTTCCTTGAGACAGTTCTCAAGCTCCTCGCAAAATTCCACAAACATCTGGTAGAGCTGTTCCTCAGAAAGCCTGCGACTGCGAACGAGTGACTTGCAATCCGAAAATCCCCAGCGTGTCATATCGATGGCAAACGAAAACCCTTCTTTATTGATTCTATTTAAAAACTCTTCACGGTTCATGCTTGTCCTCCATTACTGTTTTCTCTGGCCCATTCGGGATTGCTATAATAGCGCACGAAGAAATGAGGGTCTCCGCCCGCTTCGTCCATTTTATCTTTAATGCTCACTTCTGGATGAGTGACTTCTCCTGTTTTTGTAAAATACTCTCCGATGTTACCTGTGTGATTTTGAAGCCCCCACGCTACATCATTTCCTACAATCGATGCTAAGAAGCCGTGACTCTCCACCAAGTCAAAGAATTCTGCTACGGTAAGGCTTTCTGGCACCTCGAATGTCATCTCATGATTGTATATATCATCTCCGGCACAAACCGAATTGCGATCAACTATAATTTTCATCTGGCCACTTCCTCTAATGAAATACTTGTTACTCCATTATACCATATCCGCATTTTATTCTCGCTTTTCTGTCCAATCCGTTTGTAATTTAAACTATTCTTTAACCGATTAAGAAATCTTTAAAAATGACTCTTTAAAGCAATATAAGTTTATAAAATAAAAAATATGTGTTAGTATATTCGTATTAACTTTTTTGGAGGAAACATATGTCAAAACAAAAGATTAACCGTTTTGTTGGATCTATTGGAGCTTTTATTGGTTTCCTTGTATTTATTGCTTATATTCCACAAATTATCGCAAACCTACAAGGAAGTAAAGGTCAACCTTTCCAGCCGCTTTTTGCTGCCGTTTCTTGTCTAATCTGGGTTATTTACGGTTGGACTAAAGAACCAAAAAAAGACTGGATACTTATTTTCCCTAATGCAGCTGGAGTCATTTTGGGCGGACTTACTTTTCTTACCTCTTTATAGTAAGAAATGTATTTTAATCGTAAACTGAATAGATTTATTTACAAAGGAATTAAGTACAATGTTTACTTAATTCCTTTTTCTATGCTCTCCATTTCTACAACAAAAAAGCACCCCAATAAATGGGATGCTATAGAATGTTAATTTCATTTTAGAAAAACGATTATGCTTTTCTATCAATTGTGCTTTGGTACTCCGCCCCTGTTAATCGGTCGAATAGGAAACGACGATTGAAGAGCGTCACGATAAGGATGATTAAGAAGTACAATACGAATACGAGTAAGGTGCCTGCGAATAATACGAGGAATTCTGGTGTTTCTGCTTCAAAGTTAAAGACATCCATGAGTGTGAGTAAACCTAGCGGAATCCAGTTGAAGTACGCTGTGATGAGGATACCTCTGAGCACTGTGCGAATAGCTTTGTTGTCTTTGAACTCCACTCCGAATTTAAGCAAGGCGCTTCCGAGCGTTTTTCCATTAATGAGTGGTACCAAAGCGAAATACAATGCAAACAATGCGGAAACTGGAATGGTTGTATTCAAGAAGCTATACGGTACGTAGACAATTGCCGCATCAATGAGAAGCGATAACATGACGCGAATGCTCGATACGCGAGTACCCTCCTCAAAGGATTTCTCATCTATGGCATCTCTTGAAGGAAGTACCCTAACCGCAAGTTGGCCAATGAAGTACCCGAGTGCGCCACCCGTCGTATTTTGAATAATATCATCGATGTCGCATAGGCGGTAAGGACCTGGATAAATAAAGTACAATCCAGATAATTGCGTAAGCTCAAAGAATAAGCTGACTAGCGCCGTTAATAAAATCGTCTTCTTGAAGCTGCATTTGAAATAATAACGCATGTACACCCCGAAAGGTACGAGCATCAATACATTGAATGCTGGAATGTAGAACGATGGATATTTCATCGAATCAATCCATGTCGACGGGTCCGTCAGTACAAACGGGCTATCGTTGAAGAAATCCGCCACAAATGAAAACGGAACAAGGTTTAACTTGTCTGTGTACGTCGTATGAATGGTCGATGGGTCAGGCAGTGGCAAGTTCACTAATGAATATGCCGCCAGTAAATATAAGATAAATGAATAAAAAATAACCGTGCGCAATTTATTCACCGAACCGTATTTTCGATAGTTTGCAATCATGTACGGAATGGTAATGACAAACGCTAAAATAGGAAATAAAATCAGTGCGATTTTAATGGTGCTGATATAAGACATAAATACTCCTCGACTAATAAAGTTAATATCCGCATTATACCAAAATACGTGCAGTGAATAAATAATTCGTACTAACAAAAAAGCACCCTGTAAATACAGAGTGCTGAGATCTTGTAAGTAATTCCCATAATGTATTAACGTTTTGAGGCTTGCTTTGTTCATTTATTGACCGCTATCAGAAAACAAACAAAAAGAAAAACCTATTCAGTTCATCGTTCTCAATCCTTGTCTGCTTCATTTTCTTTTGCGCGATCGTTTTGTAAATCCTTTTCTGAGAGTTTTTGTTCGATATACTTGTCAATGTTTTCGTAAAATTCCTTGATCGTCTCACTATCTAATTTTGCCGAATTATTGAATTGCTTGACTTTCAATTGAACAGATTGAATACCGTAAGAGGCTTGTTTTTGGCGAATGGTTTCTAATTCTTCTTCTGAAATCGGATCTCCAACAACCGTCAAGACCAATTCATTATTACTTGACTTGTAGACTTGATTAATGACCGTATGATTGGCAAACTCATTTCCTACAAACTGTTTGATTCCTTCTTTTCGCGCTTGATCCATCGTCAGAGTGACTGCTGAATAGCTGGCTGGAAGGACCAATAATACAATCAAGGATATCAACCCAATTCTCATTTTAATGCTTAGCTCATTAAATGAACTTAAGGGAGACTTTCTCATCATAATTCTTGTTCCAACAATGTTGATTAGCATGATAAAGACACAGTTGATCAAGAAAAGATAAAGGGCCCCAAATAAAAATCGTACATTCCCATTAGCTAAACCATAGCCTGCAGTGCAGATAGGTGGCATCAGAGCTGTAGCAATGGCTACTCCTGGCACGATATTGTTTGCTTCTTTTTTCCTTGAACCGATCACACCAGCAATCCCACCAGCAATAGCAATGAGGACATCCCAAATGGTTGGAGAGGTTCGTGCAATCAACTCGCTACTTGCATAAGACAAGGGAGAAATCCAGAAATACAGAGTCGAGACAAGCAAACTGACCAACACTTGAGTCAATAAAACCTCTAGAGATTGCTTGATTAAACGCGTATCAAAAATAGCTAAACCGAATCCCAGTCCAACAATCGGTGTCATGAGAGGTGAAATCAACATGGCTCCTATAATGACAGCTGTTGAATTCATATTTAGTCCGATAGAGGCAATAAAAATTGCACACATCAAAATCGCTGTATCTCTCAATCGAACATGAAGGTCATCGTATAATTTCTCACGGTATTCCCGTGTTGAATAATTGGCAGTCATTTGTCCTCTCCTCTTTCCTTATTTAAATTGGTATAATAATTAAAAATAACAGCTGATAAACAGCCAAAAAATATGAGCCCATAAAGCGTCAAGAAGACACTGGTAATCCTTCCAATCAAGGTCACAGCTAGGAGATCCCCGTAGCCGACAGTCGTCGAAGTCACAAAAGCATACCAAAGACCGTCTCCGTAATTTGTGATAGCAGGTTCAACTAGGAAAAGCACGCCTCCTGACCCAAAAACAAAGGTCACAAAACTCAGAGCAAACCGAGTAAAACCCGTAACCTGCATAATATGCCATAACATTTTTAAACGTTTCATTTGTTCTCCTTATTCATACTAGCTCCTGACCGAGCCGTTTTTTTCCAATAATCAAAGTGAAGATAGGACATGATCTCCATCAGAGAAAGATAGACAAACTGATAGATCTGATTTAAGCTGATTATCAACTGATATTGTTTGAAAAATGACTGGAAGAAAGACCAGATATGACTGTCTTGAATCAGTCCCTTCTTAATATCAGACAGGATATTAGCTAAAGCTCCCAAGGACTGAAACGGTAAATCCTTGACATTTATATAGATCCGGTCCACCACATCATTCAGACTGGTATCTTGGATGGCATGAAATTCTCCAAAGAGAACTCCTGCCGCTCCAAGAGTAGAAACAAATTCCACCAAATAATTTCTGAGGAAATTTTCTCAACCTTTTCCCATAATGTGTTTAGTGCCATCCATAACGATCCCAACCAGAAAAAGGAAAGAAAACAAGCAAAGAAATTTTGCCGTAAATCCCAAAAAGCTTCAAGACTTGGTGTTGTTGGTTTTTCTAACTCTAAAACCAAGATGGTCATAATAATTGCTAGAACAGCATCTGTCAATACAATTAATCTGTCTTTCTTCATCGGATTGCATCCCCTTTCTTTTTTGTAACATTCTATCTTATCGCATAATATTGGATATTCTTTCATAATCCGACTACAAACAAAAATAAACCAAAAAGTATGTCCCTATTATACTATATTTAACTCTAGAAGTATTCATCCATCTAATTAATAAATATATCATATTTCACAATAAGTGAATACTATCAAAGATTCATCCCCTTTCACTTCATCATGTAGTGTTGCTTAGATTTATCAAAAACAACCAAATTTGTATTAATTTCAAGTATCACCTAGTTACAAAAATTTGGGGTGAACAGAAAAAGCATCCCGTATTTTTGATACGAAATGCTTTCAATAAGTTTAAATAAGTTTTAACGTTTACTAAATTGTGATGCTTTACGAGCTTTTTTCAAGCCTGGTTTTTTACGTTCTTTCATACGTGGGTCACGTGTTAATAAGCCAGCAGCTTTTAACACTCCACGGAAGTCAGGGTCAACTGTTAATAATGCACGAGCGATTCCGTGACGGATAGCTCCTGATTGACCTGTGAATCCACCACCGTTAACGTTAACTAAAACGTCGTATGAACCTAAAGTTTCAGTTAAGTTTAAAGGTTGTTTGATTACTTCGTGTAAGTAAGCAAATGGGATGTATTCTTCGATTGATTTTTTGTTAATTGTAATGTTTCCTGTCCCTGGTACTAAGATAACACGGGCAGTTGAGTTTTTACGGCGTCCAGTGCCGCGGTATTGTGCTTGAGCCAATGCTTTTTCCTCCTTAGATTAGTGATTGGATGTCTACTACTGCTGCTTGTTGTGCAGCATGTGGATGTTCAGCTCCACCGTAAACATGTAATTTAGTAAATTGACGACGACCTAATGAGTTCTTAGGTAACATGCCTTTGATTGATAATTCAACTAATTTACGAGAGTTGTTAGCACGTAATTCACCAGCTGTACGAGCTGTCAATCCACCAGGGTGGTTTGAGTGGTGATAGTAAACTTTATCAGTTGCTTTTTTACCTGTTAAGGCAACTTTGTCAGCGTTGATGATGATTACGAAATCACCTGTATCAACGTTAGGTGTAAATGTTGGTTTGTTTTTTCCACGTAAAATGCTTGCTGCAACAGCTGAAAGACGTCCTAATGGCACATCAGTAGCGTCGATAACAACCCAGTTACGTTCTGTAGTGCTAGCTTTAGCCATGTATGTTGTACGCACGATTGTTTCCTCCAATTTCTTTCTTGGTATTCTTCACATTGAGTTTAACGGGGCTCAAATGTGGATCTATTATCTAGAAAATAAAATTATTTTGCTAATGCTTCTTTAGCTTTGTCTGCTAATACTGTGAAAGCAGCTGCATCGTTAACTGCTAAGTCAGCTAACATTTTGCGGTTCATTTCGATACCAGCTAATTTTAAGCCGTGCATTAATTTGCTGTAGCTTAATCCGTTTAAACGAGCTGCCGCATTGATACGTGCGATCCATAATTTACGGAAGTCACGTTTCTTTTGACGACGGTCACGGTAAGCATACATATATGATTTCATGACTGCTTGTTTAGCTGTTTTAAATAATTTTGATTTCGCTCCGTAGTAACCTTTTGCTAATTTTAAAACGCGGTTACGACGACGACGAGTAACTGTTCCACCTTTAACACGTGGCATAATTAATTCCTCCTTGGTCTATCAGTCTCTTGCGACTGTTCGAAAATGTAATAGTTTGCGTGCTGAATTAACGCATTTGACTTAATTGTTGTTTAATACGTTTGATGTCAGTAGCGTGAACCATTGTTTGTTTACGCAAGTGACGACGTTGTTTTTTAGTTTTGCCATGGAAACGGTGGCTTGTGAAGGCTTGAGAACGTTTTAATCCTCCACCACCTGTACGTTTGAAACGTTTAGCTGAACCACGGTGTGTTTTTTGTTTTGGCATGAGACTTTCCTCCTGTTACTTTTTTACTTATCATTCTTAGGTGCTAACATCAAGAACATGCTTCGTCCGTCCATTTTAGCCTTTTGTTCAACTGTCGCGATTTCAGAAACTTGTTCTGCTAAACGCTCGAGAACTTTTTGACCAATCTCTTTATGAGTAATGGCACGACCTTTGAATCGAATGCTTGCTTTGACTTTATCGCCTTTTTCAAGGAACTTGATCGCCGCTTTTAACTTCGTATTAAAGTCGTTCTCATCAATTGTAGGGCTTAAACGCACTTCTTTGATATTGATGACTTTTTGGTTTTTGCGAGCTTCTCGTTCTTTTTTCTGTTGTTCAAAGCGATATTTACCATAATCCATAATTCTGGCAACTGGCGGTTTTGCGTTTGGCGAAACTAATACTAGATCAAGTCCAGCTTGTTCTGCTAAACGTAAAGCATCGTTTTTCGTTTGAACACCAATTTGTTCACCGTTATTGTCAATAACACGTAACTCACGAGCGCGAATTCCATCATTGACCATCATATCTTTTGCTATGATATTCACCTCCAAGAATTTTTGAGAGAAAAAAAGCAAAAAAGCAACGGAAGTAGTAGAATACTCCCGCTGCCAATGTCTTTTTAAAACTTGAACATTTCCTATCAGCCCAAGGACTCTTGTCAACTTAGGCGAGAAGCGGGATGCTTCTGCTTGTTTTCTCAACTTCAATAGTCTACCAAATAATAGAGAATCTGTCAACACATATCCCTTTACAGGTCACTATTAATTTTTCCTTTTAGTAGAATACAGTATTCCCTCACATTCGTCAACAAATCTACTCTTCTTTTCGTGTTTTTCTCTAGCGTGAGGAGTATAATATAGGTGAAAATTTGAGAAAGGAGGTGTACGTTATGGGACTTGCGAATTTTCAACAGTATTCTCTCACAAAACACTTTAAACAACGAGCCTTCGAACGCTTTGGTATACCCGAAGAGAAATGCTTAAAGTGGTTTCGAGTTCAGGCACAAACCATGGAGTTATGTGACAATCCGAAAAATCAAGATCCACATCAACAACGATTTCAGAATGCAGAGAACATTATCATGATTTGTAATACGGAAAACCTGACTGCTCGTACTTGCTTTTTGGCTGCGTCTTGTGACAATTTACTGTATGAACAATTTCAAACGGACCGTGAAATGCTGATTGCAACTTACCGAACGGAACTTGTCGGCAAGGAATCAGACGACATTTTGCAGTCGCTTGAAACATTGCTTCGCATGACAAACGAAGCGCGGTTAAAGATATCCGTCGTTTCAACCGAGTGGATGAACGACTTTAATACTTCTCTTCAACAGTTGCAGTCTAATGTGGAGACAATGCAACGCCATTTAAATTTGTTCAATTAGGCTAATAAACTCTACTCTTTATTATTCTAATTAAGCAACATGGGTGAGCCGATATCGACTCACCCTATTTAATTTGATTTGATTTCGTATGTGCGTCAACCTCTGCTATCTGAGAGAGGACGCTGTTATTTTGAATATTCTTCAAACCAGTCTGTAATTGCTTTTAGACGTACTTGACGAAGGTTTGGTAATCCTTGACGAGATAGTCCGTGGCTAGACTGAGGGAATAAAATCATTTTTGTTGGCACATTGTTTTTACGCATGGCCATATACATTTGCTCCCCTTGTTCTTGTGGGCAACGTAAGTCACTTTGTCCGTGTAAGACCAGTAATGGCGTCTTCGCGTTTTTCGCATGAGCTACAGGTGACATTTCCCATAAGCGTTTAGTGTGGTTAATATCATCCAGTAATTGTTTTTCTACGAAGAATGGGCCGATGTCGCTTGTACCGTAGAAGCTAATCCAGTTACTGATAGAGCGTTGTGTCACGGCAGCACGGAAGCGATCGGTATGCGTTACAATCCAGTTTGTCATGAATCCTCCATAGCTTCCTCCGGCAACGTATAATTGGTCCGCGTCAACTTCAGGGTGTGTTTTTAAGATGTAGTCTACCCCCAACATTAAGTCGTCGAAATCGTGGTTACCGTAATCGCCGAGAATACTCTTCACGAAGTCTTGTCCGTATGTGTTACTTCCGCGAGGGTTAATCATAATCACGCCGTAACCTTTTGCAGCAAGGGCTTGCATTTCATGGAAGAAACTTTCGCCGTACGCCACTTGTGGTCCCCCATGAACATAGAGGATTGCCGCGTGCTTGTCTGCTTTTTCTACTGGCGGCATGTACCATCCGTGGATATCCCAGTTGTCGTATCCTTTATAAGTGAAGCGTTCAGGCGTTGTAACGATATGCTCGGCTAAGTACGCTTCGTTTGGATTGTATAGGTCTGTGATTTCTCCTGTTGTTAAATTTAAGCGCGCTAATACGCTTGGTACCGTTGTGGTTGAGTACGTGATGAATAACTCGTCTTCAGAGATGATCGTTGCTCCTGTTAGGTGTAAGAGTTCATCGAAGATTTTTTCCACTCGTCCGTCTAAATACAAACGGTAAAGAACAGTTCTACCTTCAACGCTTGCGCACGCTAAGAAGCTTTCTTCGTCAAACCATTGTGGCTCAACTCCTGTCACGGCTTGTTGGAAATCCGCCACGAGCCAGTCGCCCCATTCCACATCAAGGTCGGCTGTTAAGTTTAAAATATGGCCTTCCGCATCTGGTTTGCTGTCGAAGTTCACGATTAAGTCTGCTTGCGTTACAAATCCGTGCTCTCCTGAACTATATTGCAAGACTGCTCCGCCTTTTGCATCTAACACATAGCGATAAGACTCATCTGTTCCTGCTTCAAGAATCGGATGAATGTCGCCTGTTGTAACGTCCACGTAGCACGCTTCTGCACTGTCTAATGTCCAGCGAACATTTGATAAATCGCGGTCCACTACAAGTGTTGTTTCATTATGCAATACATCGCGAAGTCCGATAGATTCTTTTGATTCGAATAGTGTTGTTACTTCTTTTGTAGCAACGTCCACTTTTTTGATTTGTGTCACTTCGTCGTTTGGTAAGAATGTTCCGCCGTCAAAACGATACGTTGTTTTTTCAACGACGATTGGTTGAGGGAATTCTTCTTTCTTCTCTTCTTCCTCTGGTTTTGTAGTTTGAAAGACGATAGACTTGCTATCTTTTGCCCACACGTAGCTAGACACACCTTTTTTCTCTTCTGTTAAGGCAATAGCTTTCCCACCTTGAACCGATTGGATTTTTAGTTGAGGCGTTTTTTCTTCTCCTGCATTGCTGATGAAGCTGATCCATTTCCCATCTGGAGAGACTTTCAGCGATGAATTCACTGTCCCTTCGTCTCCATACGCCACGTTGCCGTCAGCGGTGTACTTATAGATGGCTGTCTCGTACGTATTTTTCTTTTCATTCATTTTTGTTTCTGTAAAAAAGAAAGCATCTCCTGACACAACAGGTTGCCCTACATTTTTCAACTCGAATAAATCTTTTTGTTCGATTTTCTTCATTCAAATCACTCCTTTTCAGTGTGTACCTTTCTAGTCTACTCTCATAATGAAAGTTTTGCAACGTCAAAAAAGCGTGACACTAGGAATTCTAGTCTCACGCTTTATGTTTTTTATCGGTTATGCTTCCTGCTCTTCTTTTTTACGAGAAGTCGCTATAAGGCCTAATGAAGCTAAAATGCTAAGAGCTGCTGCATTGAAAATTGCAAACTCATCCGTTGTCCCCGTATTTGGTAATTCTGTTTGAGTTATTTTTTCAACAGCTGGTGCTACAACGGTTTGCTTGTGAGCTTCTGGTTCTGGCTCCGATGGTTTAGCAGGTTCAGCTGGTTTAGTAGGTTCTTCAGGTTGCGCAGGATTTTCAGGCTTCGTCGGTTTCTCAGGTTTAACGGGATCCACTGGAGTCGGCGTCACTGTTGCTGTGTAGCTTGCTTTTGCAACGGTCCCATTCATATCCACTCGTTGGATTGTGACCGCTGGAGCTTCTCCTGTAAAGCTTGCTTCTGGAACAAAGGTAATCGTTCCGTCCGCTGCTACGGTAAATGTTCCCACACCTGCAGTGACTTTCTCAGTCGTTCCATCTTCGAAGGTAGCTGGTACGCTATCATCTAGTGGCACTTCTTCGTCGCCTTCTGTAAAGATTGGCTTAGCAGTTTGTGTCTTTCCTTGAACGTCCGTTGAAGTTACGTCTTCTCCGGTTGGCGTTACTGCCGTCACATTTGGCGTATACTTCGCCGTTGCGCTAGTTCCATTCTCGTCTTTGACTTGAATGATAGCCGCATCCGGTGTACCTACGAAATCTTTATTTGGTGTGAACGTAACTTCGCCTGTTAATGGATTAATCGTATAAGTACCAACTTTTGCGCCATCTTTCATAGCGTCAATCGTTGTGTCTTCTACTGCAGTTCCATTGACGATAAATTTCGCTGGTTGGTCTGCGTCTACTTTCAACGAAACTTCCGCATCTCCCTCAGTAAACTTCGGTGTTCCTGTTTGGACTTTCCCTTGTTTACCAGTCGAAGTCGCTTCTTCTCCCGTTGGTGTCACTGCCGTTACAGTTGGTGTGTACTTCGCCGTTACACTAGTGCCATTCTCGTCTTTCACTTGAACAGTTGCCGCGTCTGGCGTTCCTACAAAATCTTTATTTGGTGTAAATGTCACTTCACCTGTTAATGGATCAATTGCGTAAGTTCCAACTTTTGCGCCGTCTTTTACAGCGTCGATCGTTGTTTCTTCTACTGCAGTTCCATTCACTACGAATTTTGCAGGTTGGTCTGTGTCTACTTTCAACGGAACTTCCGCATCTCCCTCGGTAAACTTCGGTGTTCCGGTTTGAACTTTCCCTTGTTTACCAGTAGATGTTACGTCTTCTCCCGTTGGAGTGACTGCCGTCACATTTGGCGTATACTTCGCAGTTGCCGTAGTTCCATTCTCATCTTTGACTTGAACGGTAGCCGCATCTGGTGTTCCTACGAAATCTTTATTTGGCGTAAATGTCACTTCACCTGTTAGTGAATCAAGAGTATACGTTCCAACTTTTGCGCCATCCTTCATAGCGTCAATCGTTGTGTCTTCTACTGCAGTTCCATTTACGACAAATTTCGCTGGTTGGTCTGCATCGACCTTCAATGGAACTTCCGCATCTCCCTCGGTAAACTTCGGTGTTCCGGTTTGAACTTTCCCTTGTTTACCAGTCGTTGTCACATCTTCTCCGGTTGGAGTGACTGGAGTAACTGTCGGCGTATATTTCAAGCCAGCAATTGCTTTTCCTGTTGCTTTTTCAATCACTTGAAGAACGATTGCGTCTGCCGTTCCGGTGAAGTCTTTATTCGGTGTGAACGTTACTTTCCCCGTCGTTTCATCGACCGTGTACGTTCCAACCTCTTTTCCATCTTTCATCGCTGGAGCACTCGCACCAAGTGCCTTGCCAGTCTTTGGATCAACTAAGACCATTGGCTTCTCGCTTGAAGGTGTAACAGCTCCATCCTTTCCTTCGAACTTCGGTGTTTCCACGTGGACGAGCCCTTGTACTTTTGTACTTGTGAGTTCTTTTGACATTGGGACAACCGTTGGAATATAGCGTCCGTCCATGGTCCCTGTTTGGTCGCTTACGATCGTCTCATTCGCGCTCACTGGCTTCCATCCGGTATCATTTCCATTATCGTCCGTTCGACGAATCGTGATTCCTTTGCCTGTCCCGACAAATCCAGCTTCTGGAATAAATGTAACGGTCACATCTTTTCCTGCTCCCGTGACTTTATATTTCCCTTCGCCTGCCACCACATAGTACCCTTCAGCGTCAAGCGCCACTTTGGCACCCGTCTTATCAACGATAACCGGTTCGATGGCTTCGTCAATCACCGCATCGTCTGTTAGTGAATAGCGTTGTTTTCCGCTTGGCGTAAAGACCACTGTTCCCGTTTGTGGAATTCCTTGTAGTCCGTCCGTTTCGGTCTTACTTCCTCTTGGCAAGAATGTTAAATGTACTTCGAAATCTTCCACTTCACCTGACAAGGCCATCCCTGTTGGCTTCTCAATTTGAGTGGCGTTTTTTGCGATACGCACTCGCGCACCAAGCTCACTCAGTGAAACATTTACTTTTTTGAAAGCATCTTTGAAGACAAGAGTAGCCGTGCCGTCTGCAGTAATCGTTAGTTTTTCCGAGCGCTCGTCCTCATCAAAAGTTCCATTTCCGTTAAAATCTACCCATCCATAAAGTGTTGCTTCGTCCGCTCCACCTGTATGCGCCTCAACGGATAAGGTTAAATCGCCTGTATTCGTACGGTCTAACACTAAAATACCGTTTGTTTTCCCTTTAAGGTCCGCTGGAAGGATTTGGTCAATGCCTTCATCGGCAGAACCTTCTGCATCGTCGCCTTTCCAGTTCGTACGGTCCACATTTTCATCGACATCTGGACGTGTATCTCCAAGATACGGTTGCTTTACATCTTCCCCTGTCACATTGTGAACTTGGTTAATACTATGCGTCGCTTTTCCGTAACTTTCCGGAGCATCACTTTCGTCAAATGGTAAGAATCCAATCATGGCAGACTGCTTACTTGCCGAAGCCATATACAGACTCACTTCTGTAGCTCCTTGCGTCATGACAATCGGTACAGCCACCATTCCGGCAGAAAGGTTTGGTCCAAATACACCCGTTCCAAGTCCGCCTGTTTTCTGGTCAGCACTTCCGTAGTATTTCCACGCCACAGGTTTCTTATCGGGCCCGACCTGCGTAGCCTCACGAATCGCTGCCAACTCTCCACTGTGGTAGTTCACTCCATTAATCGGAAGCGGTCTGAATCCAATAACTTTTTTATTCGGATCGAATAAGTCTTTTGTATCTTGTGGGAAATAATTCAGCGTATAAGGGCTATCGTATTTATACCATTCTGCAAAATGCTGCCAGCCTGTTCCGTTAGTTGTATAGAGAGACAACTCCCCTAGATTAGACGAATCTCCTTCTGTCATAAGAACAGTTGGTTTGACCGTTTTCCCTTTATACGTTCCAGTGATTTCAAATTGAACTCCGACATTTCCGCCCTCATATTGCGTCGTAATCGTTGTTCTCTTTTCACCAGTATCGATTCCTGAATTATAAATTTCACTCCACGCGTCTTGTGGTTCGCCGACAATTAGCGCTTCTTTCCCTGCGCCATATTCACGTTTTCCGTCTGCACTTTCCGCGCTATTCATATATCCATTTTTCGCGTTTGGATCATAAGTGTTCTTTTCAGCCACCGTTGCTCCTTGTGCTTCAAGTCTCTTCTTGTAGATTTCCGTTGCGTTAAATGGTTTCAGAGACTTCACGCGAACCGTCACGACATAGCCTGGACTAATTTCTTTTGTATACGTTGACCCTTCTTGTAAGGCTAATTGCCCTGTTGAAGTAGTCGTAGTTCCACTCCAGTTCGCCACGTCACCAAAATCAATCCAACTTGCCTGGCTAAGCAATTCTTCTTGCGATAATTCCTTAGTAAATCCAGGTTTTGTAACTTTAGGAGTAGCCGTAGCATCTTCAACATCCGAGCCGACTGAAGATGTTGCTGCTGGAGCGTCCCCAGCTTCGCGTCTTGTACGAGTACGAGGCGCTTGTTCCTCAGAGGTAGTCGTTGTTTCTTCAGTGGTTGCTTCTACTTTTTCAGATGTTTCCTCTGCTTTAGTCTCAGTAGTACTTTGAGTCGTTTCAACGGTATCGGCTAAAACAACGCTTTGTCCTTGCACCAATAAAAAGCCTAATGCGACCGCCACAGAAGCTGTTCCCATGCTGAGTTTTTTAATCGCATAACGCGTTACTTTCGAACGATTTTTACGCTCATTCATCTGAGTGTTTTTCGAACTAAACATAGCTACCTCCTTCCTTTTTATTCTTTCAAATTTGAGTGACTTAATCTCTTAATTTTATCGTATTCAACGCATTTCTACAATTTATTTTACTAAAAAAACATGGGGCTAGGTTGCCCTAGTCCCATGCTGTTCTTAATGTTTTAAATTAAGCTTCTTGCTCTTCATCTTTTTTACGAGATGTAGCTACTAAACCTACTGATGCTAGGATACTTAATGCTGCTGCACTAAATACTCCGTATTCATCGCTTGTACCAGTATTTGGTAATTCTGTTTGAGTTGTTTTCTCAACAGCTGGTGCTACAACCGTTTGCTGTGGAGCTTCTTGTTTTGGCTCCGCTGGTTTAGCAGGCTCTGCTGGTTCAACTGGTTTAGCAGGTTTCTCAGGTTGCGCTGGTTTTTCAGGCTTCGTTGGTTCCTCTGGTTTAGCAGGTTCCACTGGTTTAGCAGGTTCCACTGGAGCTGGTGTAACTGTTGCAACATAGTTTGCTTTCACAACTGTACCATTCTTGTCAACACGTTGAATTGTTACAGCTGGAGCAACACCAGTAAAGTTTGGTTCTGGAACGAATGTAATAGTTCCGTCTGGAGCTACTGTAAATGTTCCTACACCAGGAATTACTTTCGTAGTTGATCCATCTTCGAATGTTGCAGGTACTGTGTCATCAAGTGGCACATCAGAGTCACCTTCAGTGAATTTAGGTTTCGCTGTTTGTGTCTTACCTTGAACATCAGTTGTTTCTGCATCTTCTGCAGTTGGAGTTACTGGAGTAACTGTTGGTGTGTACTTAGCTGTTACAGGAGTTCCGTTTGCGTCTTTTGCTTGAACAGTAATTCCATCTGGAGTTCCAACAAAGTCTTTATTCGGTGTAAATGTTACTTCACCAGTTGTTGGATCGATTGTGTAAGTACCCACTTGTTTACCATCTTTCATCGCTGGTAATTCAGTCGCATCTGTTGGTTCGCCAGTTGAAGGATCAATGAATTTAGCTGGTTGTTCAGCGTTAATTGTGATTGGTGCTACTGGGTCACCTTCAGTGAACTTAGGTGTTTGTTTTTGTTTTTGTCCTTGTTTACCAGTTGACTCTACATCTTCTGAAGTTGGAGTTACTGGAGTTACAGTTGGTGTGTACTTAGCTGTCGCTGGAGTTCCGTTCGCATCTTTTGCTTGAACAGTAATTCCATCTGGAGTTCCAACAAAGTCTTTGTTAGGTTTGAATGTTACTTCACCTGTTAATGGGTCGATTGTGTAAGTACCCACTTGTTTACCATCTTTCATCGCTGGTAATTCAGTCGCATCTGTTGGTTCACCTGTAGCTGGATCGATGAATTTAGCTGGTTGTTCAGCGTTAATTGTAATCGGCGCTACTTCTTCACCTTCAGTAAACTTAGGTGTTTGTTTTTGTTCTTGACCTTGTTTACCTGTTGATGTCACATCTTCAGCAGTTGGAGTTACTGGTGTAACTGTTGGTGTGTACTTAGCTGTTACTGGTGTACCATTCGCATCTTTCGCTTGTACTGAAATTCCATCTGGAGTTCCAACGAAGTCTTTGTTTGGTGTAAATGTTACTTCACCAGTAGTTGGATTGATTGTGTAAGTACCCACTTGTTTACCATCTTTCATTGCTGGTAATTCTGTAGCGTCAGTTGGTTCACCTGT
>NZ_JAPWBS010000007.1:0-84195 GCF_041433575.1 Granulicatella sp. 20925_1_28 | reverse complement strand
TAGTATATTGTTCATATGGTCATCATCCTTTTGTTTTAGGTTTCAGCGCTTTTAATATAATGGATGTTGGCCTTTTTGTATACACTAAAATAGGGTTGGTGGAAAATTTCCATCAACCCTAAAAATTATAGAACCTTTTTATTTTATTATTGAATATACGTCAAACTCTTACCGATAATGAACGTTGTAGTCACATTATGTAATATCGCTAATAGACTAGGAGAAACCATATCAATCAAACCTAATCCCATTAAGAACGAATTAATACCCACTGTGTGTTTTAAATTGGCATCTAATTGGCGATTTAGCTGTTCGGTTATATTTTCCAAAACCTCTAATCCCGTTAACTGTTCATTTAAGAATAAGATGTCGCTGGCTTGACGAGCAATATCTGAAGCACCTGCCATAACAATACCTACATTTGCAAGAGAGAGTGCAGCAGAATCATTAATTCCGTCTCCAATCATCAAAACATGATGACCTTCTTCTTGAAGCTGCTCAATTACTTGATGCTTTTCTTCTGGCTTCACTTGTGTATAAACTCTGTCAAATGGAATCAGCGAACAAATTGTTTCTGTACGTTTTTGTGTATCTCCTGTAAGAAGTACAATCTGTTTTCCTTTTTCTTTTAACTCTTTCAATAATGCAATCGCTTCTCCTCTTAACGGAGTATCAATAAGGAAAATGGCAATTAATTTTCCGTCATAACTTAAATAAAGTAAGTTGTATTTTTGGCTATATTCTTCAATTACTGCTTTTTGCTCATTGGAAATAGTCGTCTTCTCGTCTTCTAATAATTCCAAACTTCCGATGACGACTCTTTTTCCATCAATCGATGATACGATTCCTTTTGAAGCTACGTGAGTTAATTTCCCATGCATTTCCTCATGTTCAATCCCCTCATCTTCTGCCTTCTTAACAACAGCCGTCGCAATCGGGTGGTAAATATGTTCCTCCAAACAAGCTGCAATTCGTAAAACTTCCTCATCATCGTATCCTTCATACGCAATAATTCGTTGAATTTTTGGAACTCCAGTTGTCAATGTCCCCGTTTTATCAAAAACAAAAGTATCAACTTGTGCATATTCATCTAAAGAATTAGATCCTTTAATGACAATCCCCTGATTAGAAGCTGCCTTAATGGCTGTTATATAAGTAGCTGGTGAAGATAATTTTAACGCACATGAATAATCTACTAATAGGAAAGTGAGTGCTTTAGAGACTGAGCGTGTGAATAAATACGTCAACGCCATCCCTATGAAATTATATTTCACTAACCCATCTGCTTTTTCCATTAATTGCTTTTGCTGTTTCGATTGATGAAATTCACTCGATTTAATCAGCTGAACAATTTGCTGCAAGCGTAAGTTTTGTTGCTTATTCGTCACTTCTACTAGTAGCTCGCCATGCTCTACAACTGTATTAGCGTAGACCATATCCCCAATCTTCTTAGAGACAGGGAAAGACTCACCTGTTAATGAACTTTCATTTAAGTAGCCTCTTCCATTGACAACTCTTCCGTCAAAGTAAATTTCTTGACCTTCCGTAGCAACGAAAACATCTCCTACTTCAACATGATTGCTCATTTTTTTGAAGCGCTCGCCTTCTTTTTCAATCCATATTTCATAAATATTATTTGTTAAGTTCTTTTCGAGCTCTTCAATCGATTTCTTTTGGGACCAGTCATCTAAATCGTCTCCTAAATTTAATAGGAACATAATCATATCTGCAGTCTTATGATCTCCCATCGCCATAGAAGTTGATATCGCCACAAAATCGAGTAAACTCATAGAAAGTTTTTTCTCACAAATTGATTGGAAAGCAGCCTTTCCAAACTTCACCATTTTCATAAGTATCCATCCCATACGAATAGGTGTAGGAAGAAGGACTTTTGAAAGCATTCTTCTATAGAGATGCGTTGAAATAATATCATATGGTGAAGAAGCTACTAGCCACTGGACTTCATTTTGTTTTTCAATTACGTTCTCCATTTGAATCAAAGATAAAAACCTTTGAACTTGTTGAACTTTCCCTTGAGTAAAATAAACTCCTACATGTTTTAAATCTTTATAAAAGTGCAGTTTTTCAATACCTGGGACTGTGCAAGCTAGTTCCTCTAAATACATTTGGACTGAATGCGGACATGTAAAAGGGAGTTCTAAACGTACTCTAGAGTTTGATTGATGTTTAATAATAAACTTCATTATTTTTCACTAGTTTCTACTACTAATTCTGCACTTTTTTCTTCAGCATATAAGTCTTTTGCTTCTTCTAAGACATCATCTGCATGTTGTTTTACAGTAGAAACAGTTGCGTCAATACCATCTTTTAATTTATAAGAAGTAGCGACCGCTTTAGCATATACATGCTTTGCGTCTTTGCTCGCTAATAGTTTTAATCCTAACGATCCAAATAAAACTCCTCCCGCAAATACACTTGATTTTTTAGCAAATTTTCCTAAACTAATAAGTTCTTTAATCATTATGATTACCTCCATTTTTTCTAATTAGAATTATTCAATTCTTATTATAGTATACAGATTTAAACTCCGAATTTCAATAATGAAAAATTTAAGATTCTGTTGGTCTCTTTCGCTTTCAAACTAAAAACTACCTTGTTTTTCTACAAGGTAGCTTATTTTTTCTCTAACCAAAAGAATGCCTGTGGTAATTTTTCCTCAGCATTTCCAATAAAACATTTTCCATGTGCAAATAGAACATTGACAGGATTCCACGCTTTTATTTGTTGATAACACTTTTGCGCTGTTTCCTTATTAAAAAAGAATGTCATTCTTAAATCTCTTGGAGTATGCCCGTTTGGATATGCATTATCCCCTATTTTAAACAAGAAACGATGCAAACATGAACACTCTTCTCCAACTTCAATATTCTCAATCAAGTCCGTTAGAATTAACGTTTTACTCTTTTTGTGGAAAAATACTGACTCTTCTATAACCGCACTTCCTTCAAACGGAAGATAATCAATTTCGTCTAGCCAGCTAATGTCGATGCTTTTATCTAAGATTGTATAACTTTGGATAGATGAAGAGTTGTCAAAAATTTTCTCCAATCCTTTTGTCGCCCAAAGTTTCGCATCCGGATAGGCTTGGCTCCATTCTTCCATATATACATAATGCAATTTATTTGGAGCAACTATATGTTTCACATGACCCAGCGCATCGATTTCACTTCGCAACTGCGGTGTTAAATGAATAGGAGAATGAATCCATAAGTCATTATTTTCCAATCGCACCACTGTCATTCGAGTGCTAAATGGTACTTGAGTGATTTTAAAATTCATCTCAACAATTTCACCATCAACAATCCAGATATCCTCATCGATAGCCTTCAACGCATACAATGGCTCATATAGTTTCACTGAACATTTCATATAAATCCACCAATTTTTATAGACTAATACACTTCATAATTTGTAATCAGCGGGGAGTTTTTCTTTAGAAGTTTTTGGAGACGTTTATGGTATTGCGCAGGGAAGACCATATTTTTGGCACGCAACTCTCTCTCATGCAGCACTTTTGCCACGTGATCCGCGAAGCTAAGGCAGTTTCTCGTCCAACCATTATAGGTCATGAATTTTGAACGATTGAATTTATAAAACACGGTATCCATCTGTTGCGCCATAAAGTACACGTACATTTCCTCAAAGCGGTCAAAGGTCGGATTATAGTACACCGCCTCGCTCGTTGGTTGCCACAGCGTCGTCGGCTCTAATATTTTCTTCAAATACGCATGAATCTTATCCATCTGCTCATCCGTCACAGCAATCGTATAAATATGCAACGCTTTTTGGTAGTGGTTTTTACAAAAGAGCATATACTCCTCGCGCGGTGCTTTAATCAGAACGCCTTCTGCAATCCAGCCCCCGAGCTTCAAGTCGCGCTCATCATAGTTCCCATAAGAATAGACGTAGCCATCGATACATAAATCCACGTGCCCCAGCGGACCATTGCCACGCTCAGCCACATGCACGAAAATCTCGAAACGACTCTTGGCAAGCGGCGGGTACGCAATTGGATAAGGGACAAATGGGTCCGGCATATTTACTTTTGGGAATGAGTGTAGTACTTTTCGTACAACCTTCTCCATTAATTTCTTCTCTGCCATCACAAACTCCTCACACTGTCAATAGGCCTATTGTAGCATAAATTCACGGTGTGTTCAGTTACTTTTAAGAAAAAGTCCTTTCTTAATAACTTTTCATATTTTATATTGAACAGGTATTTTTAATTCAGCAATACAGGTAAAATAAAATGAGCGAAAAAGTAGTAGGAATATTAAATGATAAAATTATAAACCTTTTAAATCTCGATCCTGATTTGGAAGGAAAAGAAATTTTTCTTTCTTCTAAGCGGAAAAAGCATATGAAAAAACATAAGAGAGAATTTTTGGATTTTGAAAAGAGTTTTAATGAAATAAATCTGGTTATTAACGAGCCTAACTACGTTGGTTTACACCCAGATGGTCAATCAATTCAGTTCATTAAAGTGACAAACGAAAATGTTCTGTTAGCTGTTAAATTAGATAAATATCTAGACGTAAGAACAATGTACGTTATTACCGATAATAAACTGCAAAACTATTTGAATAGTGGACGAATTAAAAAGTTTTAAGTATAATATATTTACAAAGAACATTGAGGATAGAACAGGCAGCTATCGCACCCTTGTGGTCTGAAAGAGATGTGGAAAGGTCACTCCACCAATGTTCACTTTGATAAAGCGGTCTTCGGACTGCTTTTTTATTTTACACAACAAAAAACCTCCCGTTTCTGACGGGAGGAAAAAAGGATAGAGTTTTATTTACTTGGGAGTAAATAATTCTTATTTGGGAATACAGTTACTATAACCAAACTTTATGAAGAAATTGTGATGTTTAATCCCAATTTTCTAGAAATTTAATACCCCAAAGATGCATGCATACCGGCAACGTAACCCGTTACAAAGGCTGCGGTGATATTGTACCCACCTGTGTACCCGTGGATGTCTAACAACTCTCCGCAGAAATACAGCCCTTGGGTTAATTTTGACTCTAAGGTTTTCGGGTTCACTTCTTTCAAATGAACGCCTCCACCTGTTACAAACCCCTTCTCAATCGGCAATGAGCCATTGACAGTAAAGCGGAAATTCGTCAGAGCTTCTTTAATCTGTGCCCAGTTGGCCTCACTTAAACGATTCACAGCTGTTTGGTCACTAATCCCCACTCTTGCTAGTAAAAACTCTACATAACGTTCAGGAAGTAACCCTTTTAAATGATTTTTAATCGATTTCAGAGGCGCATCCTCCACAAACGAACGGAATTGCGCATCGAGTTCAGCCTCGCTCATATCCGGTAATGCATTGAGACTCATCACAACTTCCTTCTTGCCTTCTTTCTCCTGCACTTGATGCACGAAACTTGAACAACGTAAGACAGCAGGACCGCTCACCCCAAAATGCGTGAAAATCATATCCATCTGATGCGTCACAACAGGCTTCCCTTTACCGTTTAAGACACTAAGCGCCACATTGCGAAGCGACAACGCACGAAGCTCGCCCTTCTTGATGAACTCCTCGCCACTCGTTAGCGGAACTTCTGTGGCAAAGAGCGGTGTAATCGTATGGCCAGCTACTTTCGCGATACCATACCCGTCTCCTGTCGACCCCGTCTTCGGATAAGATTTCCCACCCGTCGCCAAGATAACCGCATCAGTTTCGAGTTGCTCGCCATTATCCAGCTCCACTACTCGCACGGCTCCATCGCTCAAACGAATCGTCTTCACTTTCACATTCGTACGCACTTGCACGCCTAATTTCTTAATCTCCTGAATAAACGTCTCTAGAATCGTCTTTGCCGAATCCGTCACTGGGAACATACGCCCGTGATCCTCTTCCTTTAATCGCACGCCGCGACTCTCGAAGAACTGAATAATATCCTGATTATCAAATTGCGAAAAGGCACTATATAAGAAGCGTCCATTCCCCGGAATGTGCTTCACGATTTCTTCTGGGGTACGACGGTTCGTCACATTACAACGCGTTCCACCCGTGTGTAATAATTTCTTTCCAAGTGTTGGATTCTTCTCAAGCAATACAACTTCAGCCCCATGCATCGCCGCACTGACTGATGCCATCAATCCGCTCGTTCCTCCACCAATAACAATAACTTTCATACTTGCCTCCAATTTTCTTTGTCCAAACCATTATAAAGCATGCAAAATAAAAAAGCCTAGAGAAACTCTCTAAGCTTAAAGTTATCTATCACTCTTTAAAGTTTTTCGCGCATAGGAAGTAAGAAACGCCTGAAAGAACCGACAAACATCCACCCATAAGCAACGGGCCAAAATACAATTCTAAGCCTCTACTGAAACTACTGATGATATTTATAACGACTGCATTGATTGCCTCTAAACCTGGAACTGTTGCTAGAAGTGTGAGTACTACCGGAATAAGCAGCACTGCCCCTGCTAAAACAAATAAGTTTGAGACTTTGTTAGGAACTCGTTCGTCATCTTTATAGTAGAGCGCACTTTTTATAGCGACAATGAATACGAGAGGATTCAATATCCACATACCATATTGAACGGTATTCTGTATCGAATCACTTTTCGCAATTGCCGCAAAAGTTAACAGAAATGGTGATAGGACTGAAAAACCACCACCAATAAACCCTACCAAAGCACTAATCATTGCCCATTTTTTATCTTTCATCAAATACAATCCCCTTTTAATCGGTTTACCGAATTTTCTATATCCTATATTGCACCGTTACTCTTTAAAGTTTTTCAAGCAGACCGCATACCCAATGCCGCTCAAAATCGATAGAAGGGCGACAAATACTAACAATAGAAATAAGAGAGAGAAGGCATCCTGTACAGCAGGAATAGCACTAAACAACCAATATAATAAGTCATTTAAGAAGGGAATACGGCCTACAATAAAAATGAAGATTGGAGTACAGCCGATAGCCCCTGATAAGACAAACGTATTAGCTACGAATGTAGAAACTCTGTCATCTCCTTTATAGTAAAGTTTACTCTTCAAAGCCACACAGAAAATCGCCACATACGTACACAGCATTAGAATTGCTATGAAACCCATCGCCGATCCGTTTGCTCCGATTCCTGCAGCGAGTAATACCAAGGGAGACACCATTAAAAATGCCCCTCCAATAATGCCCACATACGCACTCCAGATTGCCCATTTTTTACTTTGCATATTTTCTTCTCCTTAAAGTTTTTAGTCTCAAATCCCCTTAATAAAAGCCAACTGCTAACTTTGTTTCTCTCTATTCTTTAAAATTTTTCAGAGAAGAAGCGTAACCGAGTCCACTAATAATCGAGAGCACCCCAACAACTACGATAGGCGGAAAGAGAATGAGAAAAATATCTACCTCTTCCTCAACCAAATCAAAGAATTGAAGTACAGCTCGATCTAAGAAGAGAACTTTACTGAGTATCACGATAAGAATTGGGGCACACCCTAAAATCCCTGCCAGTAAAAACAAGTTCGAGGCCCACTTCTTAACTCGGGAATCTCCTTTATAATAAATAGCACTTTTAAGAGCGACTACGAAGATGGTCACATAAGTAGCCACTATCAGTAGGGCTGCTATCGTAAATAGGAACCCATCTGCTCCAAGCCCTGCAGCGAATAGCACAACAGTAGCCACTAGCAAAAGTGCTCCTCCCTTAATACCGACCTGAGCACTTCGCAATGCCCATGTTAATTCTTCCATCTTACACCTCTTTCTTAGTCCTAATCCTTAAATTTCCTTAGACAAATCGCATAATAAATGCCCCAGACCACGGATAAAATCGATGACAGAAACATTAGACCAAGTACACGTTCAAAGCCCTCACTTCCGTCGAATAACGCGTCCATTATCCAATCAACGAGTCCGCTAAACATTGGAATATTTACCAAAGCAAGCAGTAAGGTGACAACGAACCCTACTCCGCTTGAGGCCACAAATAAATTGGCACCCACCTGATTCACACGTTCATCCTCTTTATAATAGTGCGCACTTTTCAACGCTACGAAAAAAATAATTCCAAATGTCGTCACTAATAACGCAAGGGCCACCATTGCTCCATCACGACTGGCGCCAATTCCGGCCGCCAATAACACCAATGCGAAAAAGATCGCTAAAGGCCCACCTAGAATCCCCACAAACGTACTGATTTTGGCCCATCTTTTATCTTTCATCTTCTCAACTCCTCTAACTGTCAAATCGATTTAACGAAATTAAATATCCAGCTCCAGAAATCAATCCCAATAGTCCAGAAACTCCGCCCGTGATAATGAGAACGGATCCCATTCCACCGATTTGAAGTGTCACATCATTGATGCCCGTTAATCCTGGAATATAGGAAACGAGAACCGGAAGAGTCGCAATAACTCCTAAACTAGCCGCCAGTAAAAAGATTTTCGTAATCCAATACGGAACTTCACCCGTCTTTTTATAATAGCGATGACTAATTCTAGCGACAATAAACATCACCCAAATAAACGCAACGAGATAACTAAACATCGTCTGCGTTTGGTGCAGAATCTGAAGTGTTTCTTCTGAGGGTGCGGTAAATGGAAAAACAATACTAAAAATGACAATCGAAAAAATATTCGGCAAGATATAAGACGGCGCCACAAAGATGAGTCCACCCCATACAATTCCTAGTATTCCGCTTAACAACGCCCATAGTTTTGATTTTTTTGGTTGTTCTACAGCCTGCACTCATAACGCCTCTTTTCTTCTTGTTTCCCTTATTTTATCACAACCGCTTGCACCTTAGAAGAAAATCCCCAACAAAAAACACCTGCGCCAGATGACGCAAGTGCCTAATTCATTTATCCTTTTACAGCAATCGCTTGGATTTCCACAAGAGCATTCTTTGGTAAGGCTGCTGCTTGGAACGCCATACGCGCTGGATAAGGAGAAGCAAAATACTCTCCATATACTTCATTCATGTTCGCAAAGTCGTTGATGTCCGCTAGTAGCACCGTTGTTGATACGACCGCATCCATCCCTAGCCCTGCACTTTCTAAAATCGCACGGATATTTTTCAATGATTGATGAGTTTGGCTAGCGATATCACTTCCTGCGAACTCCCCTGTTTCAGGAACGATTGGCAACTGTCCAGAGACGACAATCGTTTCTCCTGTGTAGGCTACCCCTTGTGAGTAAGGCCCGATTGCTTTTGGAGCCTGTTCTGTTTGAATTACTTTCTTTGTCATGGAAATCCTCCTAGTCTAATGGTGGCACAGTGTCCACGAATACATATTTTTTCATACGGTCAAATGCTTCTACAAGACGCGCGTACGGCAATGCGAGGTTGATACGAATACATCCTTCGCCGAAGAACATCTTGCCGTCTTGCCAAGCCACGCCGACATCCCAGCCGCGTTTTTCCAGCTGTTCGAGCGTCAGATTTTGTTTTTTCAAGAACTCAGAACAATCGATAAAGAGCATGTACGTGCCTTCAGGTTTTGTGACTTCCACGCCGTCAAATTCACGGTGAATAAAGTCGCACGCGTAGTCCGCATTCTTCTCGATTACTTCACGCAACTCTTCCAGCCACTCGTATCCTTCTTCTTGATACGCCCCGATTAACGCATGCATTGACATCACATTCATCGCGTTATAATGCGGCTTCGACCCTTTTGACTCCACGCGGTCTCTTAAAGCATCATTGTAAATCACATGATAACTTCCCACGAGCCCTGCCAGGTTAAACGTCTTACTTGGTGCATACATGGCCACGGTGCGATTCTTCGCATCTTCTGAAATCGACTGTGTTGGGATATGCTTATGGCCTTTAAAAATAATGTCCGACCAAATTTCATCCGACACGACAATCACATCATACTTGCGATAAATTTCCATCGCGCGTTCAATTTCTTCTTTCTCCCACACACGACCACTTGGGTTATGCGGAGAACAGAAAATCGCCACATGAATCTTATGCGCTTTGATTTTTCGCTCCATATCCTCAAAGTCCATACGATAAACGCCCTGTTCATCTTTCACAAGCGGGCTATGCACAGCTTTCAATCCATTATCGTTTAACGACTGCGTAAAACCGACATAGGTTGGACTATGCACTAATACCGCATCTCCAGGCGCAGCATAAGAAGTTAAGGTCGAAACGACTCCCCCAAGCACGCCATTTTCATGCCCGATATGCTTACGCGTTAACCCCGTCACTTGATGGTGGCGCGCATGCCACTGAATAATGCTCTCGTAGTACTCTTTAGAAGGCATAAAGTACCCGAAAATCGGATGTTCCAATCGTTTTTGCATCGCCGAAATCACCGTCGGAACAGTTGGAAAACTCATGTCCGCGATCCACATCGGAATCACATCGAAGCCTTTCTTCGGTCTATCTGGCGACTTCCCTGGAATCAACCCCAGCCCATCAACAGCCAGCGCGTCCATTCCACGTCTGTCATATTCCGTAGTAAAATCAAATTTCATCCGCAAAACCTCCTTGAATCTCCCCACCATTATACACCGTCCCCCGCCTCCACTCAACGCCCTCCGCGAACTCCTCCAAGCGACACTACGTGATAAGCGCGCATCACAAAATAGGTTAAAAACGAAGACTGAGCTCGATGCAAGTTGTTTCATAAAAAGCGTAATTCTCGATGAAAAACAACCTAGGGTAGCGTTGCAAAAAAATCCTTGGACTCTATAGTCATAGAAATGGGAGCAAGACAGAAGAAACTTGTTTCTTCGTTGTCTTGCCCCCGCAAGGACAAATAGGATTGACCTAGCCTAAAAAGGCGAAGGTCAATCCATTTGTCTACTGCGTCTAACTCTTTGCAGTTTTTTCATAATGTTCACCAGTCCGGTGCAGTTGTTTCTATCACTTTCTAAATGCTCGTCTCGTTTCTTGCCAAAGATGAAGTCTGGACTCCGCCAAACGACATCACGTGATTAGCGCCGTTCACAAAATAGGTTAAAAAACGAAGTCTCCCTAGGACTCTATAGTATGAACAATAGAGAGATGCAACCGATGTGAATTACTGCCGCTGTGAAATTTATTTCCAAGCGGCAGTTTGAAGCTCGGTAGGAGCCAAGACGTAGGCTTGGCCCGGTGCCTCTATTGTCAATACTATGAAGATGTCCTAGGGAGACGCAGTTTTAACCTATTTTCTCATCGCTGAAATCACGCGATAGCCTTTTTGTGCGATAAAGTCCGCCACTTCATCGGGCTCAGTAGAGTCCACATGAAGCACCACTTGCACCTTCCCATCGCGATGGTACACAGAAATCGTCGAAACGTTCACATTGTTTTCGCGCAATACATTTGAAATTTCTTCCAGAGGACCAGGTTTATCCTCATTGATTTCAATGAATAAACGAGAACCTGGAGTGTTGTATCCAGAAATTTCGATAAAGGCATCGAAAATATCTTTGTCGGTAATAATTCCTTCCACGTGCCCACGCGCATCTACGACTGGCAAAACGCCGACTTTTTGTTGACGCATCAGTGACGCAGCTTCTTCTAATAATGTATGAGCCTTCACTGTTAAAACTTGCTTTTGCATAATTTCGCTCGCAGCCGTCTTGTTTAATAAGTAGTTCAACTCATGCATCGATAGGCTTGTCGCCATTGAAGGTGAGTGACCAGCCACTAGTTCTTCTGTGAGTAAGCCGACTAATTTCCCATCTTCCACAACTGGCAAGCGGTGAATGTCGTGCTCCTTCATTAAGTCTAGAGCTTTCATCACCGTTGTTTCAGGCGTTACTGTAATAACGTTGGTTGACATATAATCTTTAACTTCCATGATTACCCTCCTAGATATGCTTTCTGAATTTCATCACTTTCTAACAACTCTTGTCCTGTACCGCTCAGTACCACTGATCCGGTTTCTAGTACATACGCACGATTTGAAATCGACAATGCCATTTTCGCATTTTGCTCGATGAGTAAAACCGTTGTCCCTGTCTTTTGGATTTCTTGAATGATTTTGAAAATCTCGCGGATGAAGATTGGCGCTAACCCCATTGAAGGTTCGTCGAGAAGCAATAGTTTTGGACGGCTCATTAACGCACGGCCCATCGCTAACATTTGTTGTTCCCCACCAGAGAGCGTTTGTGCATCTTGGTCTTTACGTTCTTTCAAGATTGGGAAACGCTCGAAGACAGCTTCCATATCTTTTTGAATTTCTTCTTTATCCTTGCGTAAAAATGCCCCTAGTTCAAGGTTTTCTTTTACCGTTAATCCTGGGAATACGTGACGACCTTCCGGCACTTGCACGAGCCCTTTCTCAACGATTTTCTTCGCAGATGTCGAAGCGATATTCTCACCTAAGTAGACGATTTCGCCTTCTGAAGGATGGATGAGGCCTGATAAAGTCTTCAAGATGGTTGACTTTCCGGCACCGTTTGCCCCGATAAGCGACACGATTTCCCCTTCGTTAACTGTAAAATCGACATTACGCACGGCTTGAATCATTCCGTAATGAACTGATAAATTTTTAACTTCTAACATCTACTCACCTCCTAAGTACGCTTTAATTACCGCTGGATTTTGTTTGATTTCTTCTGGAGTTCCTTCTGCAAGCAATCTTCCATATTCCAACACGTAAATGCGTTGGCAAATTTTCATGACAAGCGACATATCGTGTTCGATTAGCACAACGGTTAAATCGAATTCTCTTTGAATTTTGGCAATCAATTCGGTTAATTGAGCCGTTTCTTGAGGGTTCATCCCTGCTGCAGGCTCATCTAAGAATAAGACTTTTGGTTTTGTCGCTAAGGCACGAACAATTTCCAATTCACGTTGTTGCCCATAAGCTAAGTTTTTCGCCTTTTCATCTTTGAGTGTATCTAACCCGAAAATCTTTAGCAATTCAACCGCTTCTTCGCGCATTTTTTCTTCTGTATCATAGTATTTCTTCGTACGGAATAATGTTGAGAACAATGAATCACTCGAGTGTGCGTGCATGGCAATCATTACATTTTCGAGTACTGTTAAATCTTTAAACAAGCGAATATTTTGGAAGGTACGTGCCATCCCTAGGCTTGTCCGCTTGTAAGGTGGAAGTCCGTTTAAGTTTTTCAACTGTCCGTCCACTTCTAAGCTAACTGTTCCTTCTGTTGGCTCATAAACTCCTGTTAACAAGTTGAAGAAAGTCGTTTTCCCAGCCCCGTTTGGCCCGATGAGTCCGATTAACTCGCCCTTGTTTACTTTCATTGAAACGTTAGAGACCGCAGAAAGTCCGCCAAAGTTTTTTGTTAGTCCATTCACTTCTAATAACATTACTTCCCACTCTCCTTTGTTTCTTTCTTCTTAGAAAACTTGAAGTCTCCTAGTTTGAATTCCCAAGTACCAAGCAATCCACCTGGACGGAAAATCATGATTAAGATTAACGCTACCGCATAGATGATCATTCGTAATTGTCCAAATGGTTGTAGGACAAGGTTGATAATTCCTAGTAATACGGCTGCCACGAATGAACCTGTGAAGCTTCCGATACCACCGAATACCACGATGATTAATACATCGATTGATTTCATGAACGTGAAGTCACTTGGTGTAACTGCCCCAAGTGTTGTTGCAGAAAGCGTTCCACCGATACTTGCAGTGGCTGCTCCTAATACGAAGGCCAAAATTTTATATTTCGTCACTTGAACCCCCATCGATTCCGCAGCGATTTCGTCTTGTAAGACCGCATAAGTGGCACGACCTGCACTACTGAAGGTGTAGTTCAAGATTAAGATGGTTGTTACTACGAGTGCGATATACGTAATCGTCCATGTGTTTGTTAAAGGCACCCCACTGATACCAGCAGCCCCATTTGTGATTTTCATGTTTGTCACGGCTACACGGATGATTTCCGCAACCCCTAGAGTCGCAATCGCTAGGTAGTCCCCTTTTAAACGAAGCGTTGGTAATCCAACAAGGAACGCGACGATAACAGAGATGACAACTCCGACTGCCATCCCAGCAAATAATCCAGGAAGGCCGTTCATCATTTTTCCAAGAATAGCACCGCTATAAGAACCAATCGCGATAAACCCGGCATGTCCTAGTGAAAACTGTCCGGCAACCCCAAGAATAAGGTTCAATCCAACCGCGTAGATGATATTGATCATGATATTAATGAAGGTACTTTCGTAGTAGAAGTTAATCACTCCTGTTTGTACAAGTATGAAAAGAAGAGCGTACATTCCTAATGCGAACAGCGTCCAACGAATATTCTTTTTATGAAATCTTTGCATCTTCTTCACCTACACTTTCTCTCTGACATTTTTACCAAACAATCCAGCTGGTAACACGATTAAAATAATGAATAATAGGAAGTAAACGACTCCGTCACGATATGGTGAGTAACCGAAGAAGCTTACCATTGTTTCTAATAGACCGATGAGGTACCCACCGACCATGGCCCCAGGAATGCTACCGATACCACCAAGTACGGCCGCAACGAAGGCTTTTAGTCCGACTGTAATCCCCATTGTTGTTGAGATGGTATTGTAGTACACCCCAACAAGCACACCGGCAATCCCGGCAAGCGATGAACCCAGCGCAAATGTAAAGGAAATCACTCCGTCTACGTCAATCCCCATGAGTTGAGCGGCTTGCTCATCCACGGCAACCGCACGCATGGCTTTCCCCATTTTTGTATAACGTACGATAAATTGTAATAATGCCATTAAGACTACGGTAACCCCGAAAATCAAAATTTGTTTTCCGTTGACAGAAACGTCTCCAAATAATGTGATTGTTTCAGTTCCGAAGTCAGAAGGAAACGGACGCGATTCCGCTCCAAAGAAATAACTCATTGCATTTTCTAATAGGTATGAAACCCCGATAGCCGTAATCAACGCGGCTACACGAGTCGAATTACGAAGCGGCTTATACGCCACACGTTCAATCACAACCCCTAAGACCGCACAGGCAACCATCGCTACTAAAAGTGCTACGAATACATTCATCTTCAAGACCATTACGGCAAAGTATCCAATGAACGCCCCCATCATGTACACATCCCCGTGTGCGAAGTTAATGAGCTTAATTGTCCCATAAACCATGGTATATCCAAGTGCAATCAACGCGTAAATACTTCCGACTGCAAGCCCGTTTACCAATTGTTGAACTAACAACTCCATATATTTTCTCCTTTCAAATCTATCCTTATCTAGTGGAAAAGAGAGGCGGAAGTCCCCTTCGTGCCTCTCTTAAAAAATACTGTTAAAACTAAATTACTCAGCTGAGTACTCTTGAGCACTTACTTCTTGTCCGTTTTGGAACTCGATGACAACTGCTGATTTCACTGGTGTGTGGTCTGCACCCATTGAGAATGTACCTGTGACACCATCGAAGTCTTTTGTTGCTGCTAAAGCTTTTGTGATTGCTTGAGGATCAGTTGAGCCTGCTTTTTCGATAGCTTTCATTAACAATTGAGTTGCATCATAACTTAAAGCGGCGAAAGTATCTGGGTTTGAACCAAATTTTTCTTTGTACGCTTTAACGAACGCTTGAACGTCTGCATCATCACTTAATGTTGAGAAGTGTGATGTGTAGTAAACGTTAGAAAGGTTTGAGCTGTTACCTGCTAATGCTGCTAACTTGTCACTTGAAAGTCCGTCCCCACCAACGATTGGTTGAGTGATACCCATTTCACGTGCTTGTTTGATGATTAGACCAACTTCTTCGTAGTAACCAGGAACATATAATACATCGAAGTCTTTAGATTTCAATGTTGTTAATACTGCTTGGAAGTCTGTGTCTTTTGATTGGTAGTATTCACGAGTGACAACTGTTCCACCGATCTTGCTGTCAGTGTAAGTTTTTTCAAAGGCATCTGCTAACCCTTTAGAGTAGTCATTACCTGTATCTTGTAAGATGGCTACTTTAGCATTTCCGAATTTCTTGTGTACGAAGTTCGCTCCTACAACTCCTTGGTAGCTGTCAGAGAAACATACACGGTAGATGTATTCATATACTGAAGATGCATCTTCTGCGTTTTTCAATGTAACGCCGTCCCCTGTTGTTGCTGGGAAGACTGTTGGGATTTTTGCTTGTTCGTTTACTGGGATTGATACTGAAGCATCCCCTGTTGTTGCTGGTCCGACTACGCCGACCACTTTTTCAGAAGCTAATTTCTTCGCTACTGAAGCTACTTCTGTTTTGTCTGATTTGTTATCGTATGAAACGTATTTTAATTCCTTATCTAATAACTTCCCTTTTTGTTCAACGGCTAATTGAGCCCCGTTGTTCATAGAGGAACCGTAAGTCGCTACGTTCCCTGTTAACTCGAAGTTCCCTCCGATTTTGACTGTATTACTATCTGCTGCGTTTCCACAACCTGCTAAAATTGCTGCAACCACAGCGCCTAATGTGAATTTCTTTAATTTCATAAGATCCCTCTTTTCATGAATGAATTTTTCAACTTGAGAGTAGTATATAATATTCTGACAATTCATGCAATAGAAATCTATAATTTTTTTGAAAAAATATTTTGTTTACATTTTTATCGTTTTCATTTTCACGATTCTTAGAACTATTTTCATTTTTTTCTAGTTAGAAATAGGTACTATTTACACCTAAAGTGTGATATATTGTAGTTTAGCAATTTAGTGTGTGACACAACTAACAAGAAAAGGGAGAAAGAAATGAGAGCATTACTTTCAAAAAATCAAAATCGACAAATTGATATTGTCGACTATTTAGTTCAAGCAAACGGCTGGGTTCATATCGACGAACTTGCAAAACACTTTAAAGTTTCTACTCGTGCCATCAAAATCGACCTCGCATTTTTACGCGATAAAATTGATGGACTCGACATCCTCTTCTCAACGAATGGGGTGCGTATCGAATTACCAGAGAATTTAAGTACCGAAGTCGTCTATCCTTATTATTATTCACATTCTATTTGCTACGAAATTCTGGAACAATTATTCTTACACGAAGAAACCACTGTTACAGAAATGACACAAAAACTGTTCATTACGACTTCAACATTGAATCGTTACATTCAAAAAATCAATACTAGTTTAAAGAAAAAATTCGATTTCCAAATTTCAAAGAAAAACTTGCAATTTATTGGAAATGAACAAGACATTCGCTTCTTCTTCGTTCAATACTTTGCTGAAAAGACAGGCTTCTTCGAATGGCCATTCGACTTTGTAGACGAAGCTTCTCTAGAAAAAATTCTAGTAGACCTCTTCAAGTCTTCGAACTTCCCACAAAGCTTTGAAGGTTACCGTGTCTTCAAGATGATTTTCACGGTTAACTTCTTCCGATCTTATCAAGGGCATTTCGTACAAAACATCGAAGCTAAAGATAAATTCTATGATTATTACAATCAATTAGACGGCCTAAACGAAATCGTTGAGCAATTCGTTAAAGAAACAGGAATCATGGTCACTCCAGAAATTCTGGAACAATCCTTCTCCATTTTCTTACAACCGCACTTCTTCTTAACGGTTGAAGAATTCTCAGCCGCTCGTCAGGAAAAAGTTCGTGACCGCCTATCGTTCGATACATTAGTCACGAATATCCAAAGTCTTGAAAAACGTTACGACTTGAAATGCGAAAACTATGATTTACTATTATGGCACTTACACAACACGTCTCAATTAGAGCGTATCGAAGTGCACTCAGACTTCATCTTATTCGATAAGAAGAAACCATTGATGAACTTCTTCAAGTCGCTCTCTCCTGAGTTCTACAATGATGTTGCAGCACTTCTTGAGCAATATCAACAAGAAATCAAGAACGTGAAGCGTCAAAGAAATATCTCGCACTTGATTTACACCTTCTACACGCACTGGGAAGGTCTTGTCGCTCAGTTACAAGCCAAGCAAGATAAAATCAAGGTATTAATCTTAAACGATTTTGATGAGTACTATCCAAAATTCTTGGCATCCTATTTAGAACACAACGCGGCGAACCGCTTCGAGTATCATACGTATGACCAGCTTGAAATCTCCTTAGATATTCTAGAAAAATCTGATTATAAGATTATTTTGAGCAACTTTGCTCTTCCTGAAATTAAAGGTAAAACGGTAATCTGCTCGCATGATTTGAGTATGATTGATCTTGTCAACGAGTTGAATAAACAATAGAAAGATGCCCCTGCATTGCAGGGGCATCTTTCTGTTGCATAGCGCTTCTTTTGAATAAAAATAAAACTGGCGTTTTGTTTTACAAACCACTTCCAATCCTTGCGGATTAGTTTTATAACTACTGCGTTGGGGCAACGGATTGAGCCTTTCGTCTCAATTTCTACCAAGCTTCAAACTGACTCTACGGCTTTCACCCTAGAGTCAGTAATTCACATTGGTTGCTATCCCCCAATGCTGTGGTTATAAAATCCGCAAGTTTTTCGTGGTTTGTAAAATTTAAGTTTTTTTGCAAAAAAGTGAAGTGCGAGAAAGCGCGCTGTTATGAGGTTTTGAGCGAAAGGCGGAGAAAATGGGTTGGTGCTGGGGATGAGTCATTGCGGCTGGAAAACGTGATAGGTACGGTCTTTTTGAAGAAGCAAACGCTCCTGGCGTAACTTGCCCGAAATTCACTTATAAGTGAATTTTGGGCAACTCGGGTCCGAGTGCAAAAAAAGGCTTGGAGAGTGTACTCCAAGCCATTTCTATTTCAATTATTTAACTTCTGTATAACCGATTGATTCTAATTTTTGAGTTGCTGTAGAAAAGTCCGCATACGTTGTTGAAATGACACGTGCGTCTTTAAGTTCCATCTTGCCCTCTTCATTCGTTATAAGATTGGTAAATCCAACCGCATACACGTTTTTGAATCCATAGCTAGTTTCCACTTGAAGCGTCATTACTAAGTTCCCATTACCGCGAACAATCTCATCCCCATACGAATATGAATTGTCAACATTATTCGCTAGACCACGATAATAAGTTTTATCAAACGTTATCTTATCATTTCCGCTAAATTTCTTATTCACTTCTTCTTTTAGTTTTGCAATAATTTCGTCTTTGTTCTTAGCGTCATCAAGTTTTTCAGCAACTGTCTTCAATCCTTTAACAGGAAGTGTAAAGCTTCCGTCGCCTTCTAATACATAACCTCTGTCTTCTAATAAGTTAGCGAAATTACCGTCTAACACGATTTTGGCATCTTTTCCATTTTCTAATTTGCCATTGTTTTCAACTTTGAAACGTAAGAATGACAATTTAGAATCTGTCACATGAACTTCTGCACGGCCACCTTTGTTAAAGCCTTCCACTTCTAATGAAGTGATTTTCGCTAATTCTTCAGCCGTTAATTTCTTCGCTTCTTTTAATCCGCTAACTTTCACTTTTGTTTCTTTTGGAAGGTTAAAGTATTTTTCAGCATCTTTATCTGAAGAGAATGTGAAAGTAATTTCGTCGTTATTTGACAAGCCATCTGTTTTACTTGGAGTTGCTTTCACTTTTGTTGCAGCATTACGAACTTCTGCTTCTGTTTTCGCATCTGCTTTAGGGTTTGCTACTAAGAATTCTTTTACTAATTCTTGAGTGTCTACTTGGTATACAAGTTCCCCTTTTGTATCTAACCCTGTAAAAGTTGTTTTAATGTGGTCGCCAGCGTCTACTTTTTTCACACCACAAGCAGCAAGTAACACAGTTGCTACTAAACAGAATAATGTTAACAGTCTTTTTTTCATGATTCCCTCCTGAAAAGCTTTTCTATTATTTTGATTACTTTTCTCATTATAAGTTCTATTACATGATTTTTCAATACTATTTTGTATCGGCTTGCGCTTCTATTTCGTTCGTGCTAAGGTGAATCTAACGAACTTTATTTACACATCGGAGGCTTTATGAATCAAAAAATCCCCGTATGGAAAACCATCCGCTTTACATTAAGCAATTTGACGCAGAACAGCTGGATGTATTTACGCAATTCCATCTTTTTACAATTTTTTATTTCCGTGTTTGGATTTGGCTTTTTAACACTTATTTTTCGTGGAATGCTCTTTATGACAGGGCAATCCAATTTAAACTTCGCCAATTTTAAGACCGTTTTATTAAGCCCTTGGTCCATTCCATTATTCATTTTATATTTACTCTCATTCGCGTTTCTCATTTTCATGGAGTTCTCGATACTCATCTTCATGATTTACGGAACGATTCGCGGCATTCATTTTTCATGGCGAAGTAGTATTCAAAATGCATTTAGTGAACTCAAGCAATTATTGAATGGTCATTTTATTACGTTCTGGCTTTATTTTTTAACACTCTTGCCGATTATTAATATTGGGGAATTGACATTTATCTCGAAAAAAATCGCGATTCCCGAATTTATTACGGATGAACTCACTAAGACGAGTAGCGGAATGATTGTTTACACCGGACTGATTGTTGTCCTACTCTACTTTCACGCACGAAGCGCCCTTGCGATTCCACTTCAAATTCTTACCGACCAGCCTTTTACAAAAAATATTGTCACAAGCTGGAAGTTGACGAAGAAGAATACTGTGCGGTTGCTCTTTATTTCGGCAGTCGTCGAAGGGGTCCTTGCGATTCTCGTTATTTTTATCTCCCTTGGAAGTGTCGCCCTCGTTGAACTCCTAGACCCAGATGGTTCGAACACGCTTCTCTTAAGTAGTGTGTTAGCCATTGCCAAGTTACTGCAAGGCTTCATTATCCTTTATACAAAGATTGCTACGTTTATTTTTATGACGAAAATCATTCATGAGCATAAATTAGCTTCACTTGAAGTGTATCATCACCATGAAGAAATTAAGCATAAACGTAAAATCGTGACGGCCTTTGCTCTTCTCTTTGTAACAGGAAGCGGGGTTCTCACAACGCTCTCTACCTATAGAACGGAATCAGCCAACGACCCTATCATCATCGGTCACCGCGGCTATGTTAGTGAAGCCGTTGAGAACTCGATTGAAGGATTAAAAGCGGCTAAAGAAGCCGGCGCCAACATGGTGGAGATGGATATTCTCCTCACAAAAGACAATCAATTCGTCGTTATGCACGACTATAACTTGAAACGATTAGCAGGTCTAAATAAACGCTTTCAAGACATGACTCTAGACGAAGTTCACGGTCTTCCCATCGAACAAGACGGATTCACGAGTCACATTCCTACTTTTGAAGAGTTTTTCAAAGCAGCCAAAGAAATTGGCATGCCGCTTGTTATCGAGCTCAAGCCACATGGCGGCGAACCTGCCAACTACGTAGATCTTTTCATCGCGAAATACAAAGAACTCGCCATCGACAACTCAAACAAAGTCATGTCCCTTGATTTAAAAGTCATGGAAGAACTCGAGGCAAAAGCGCCCGAAATCACGACTGGTTTCGTGATCCCTATTCAATTTGGCGGTTTTGGAGACGCAAAGGTGGATTTCTACGTGGTGGAAGATTTTTCTTACCAGGAACTGGCGGTACTGCATGCGCAGGAGACAGGACATGAGGTGTTTGTCTGGACCATTAATACGGATGAAGCCCTCGAGAAATACGTAGACAGCCCGGCAAACGGGATCATCACAGACAAAGTCGCGCTTGCCAAAGCCATTCAAGAGGAGCACAAAACCAACAACAGTTTAATGGACCGCTTCTTACGTACGTTGAATGTGAGTATCGTTAAATAAAATAAAAACAAACCGCTTCTTACGCACGTTGAATGTAGGTGCCTCTATATAAATCGGATAGCTCGTTGAGCTTTTCTCAGGTATCTTCATAGTAGCGGTAATGGGACACCGGCTCGAGCCGAAGTCTCTCACCTTTAAATCCTCAAAGAGGGAGTAAGGAATCAATTCCTAACTCCCTCTTTTTCGCATTTAATGTCATTCCCCATTACTGCTACTATAGAACCTGAGAAGCTACGAGCTATCCTCTACGCTACTCCTCCACATTCCCACTAGCAAGAGCTTTCGTGTTTTTATTTGTTGCGCATTCACCCTGCTTAGAACCTGTGCATTCAACAATGTTGAGACTCCCAAAATGGATTGGTGAACGCGGTCTGTGTGAAGCGTATTTCTGGAGGACAGGGAAAGGGAAAGGAGGCAGAGAGTGCTTGGCACATACTCCCTCGTGTGACTTTCCTGGTGGACAAACTTTGAGGTACTTACCCAACATGAGGTATTTATAAAAAAGGCTTTGTTCCAATAAAAAGATGAAGGGTCTTCAAATTAAATAAGCGGAGGACTTCCCAGACTCTATAGTAAAAGCTATAAGGATTTGCAGCCGAAATGAATTAGAGGGGCACTGCGTTTTATCCGCAATGCCCCTCTTTGAAGTTCGGCAGGAGTTGAGACTTTGGCTCAACCCGGTGCCCTTATAGACTTTACTATGAAGATGTCTAGGAAAGCCCGAAGCTTATGACTGCTCCACCCTATTTCATCTTTTTATTGGAACAAAATTCCTTTTAACCAATTTTTGTAACGCCGCCCATGTATGGTACAAGTACTTCAGGGATTGTCACGCTACCGTCTTCGTTTTGATAGTTCTCAAGGATTGCCGCTACTGTACGCCCTACTGCCAATCCTGAACCATTCAATGTGTGCACCAATTCAATCTTGCCGCTGTCTTCACGACGGAAACGAATTTTCGCACGACGCGCTTGGAAGTCCACACAGTTTGAGCAAGAACTGATTTCGCGGTAAGTATCTTGCGCTGGAATCCACACTTCAACGTCATAAGTCTTCGCTGCTGAGAATCCCATATCGCCAGTACATAACACGATTGTACGGAATGGTAAGCCTAATCCGCGTAATACATCTTCTGCGTTGTCTGTCATTTTTTCTAATTCATCGAATGAATCTTCTGGTTTTGCAAATTTCACCATTTCTACTTTGTTAAATTGGTGAAGACGAATTAATCCACGAGTGTCGCGACCTGCACTACCGGCTTCAGAACGGAATGATGGGCTAAGCGCTGTGAAGTAGATTGGTAATTGCGCTTCGTCTAAGATTTCGTTTGCGTAGTAGTTTGTTAATGGAACTTCTGCTGTTGGGATTAATGTTAAGTTGCGTTCATCTGTTAATTGGAACACATCTTCTTTGAATTTAGGGAATTGACCAGTACCGTACATTGATTGTTCGTTTACCATGTATGGTGTGATCATTTCAGTGTAGCCATGTTTTTCAACGTGTAAATCAAGCATGTAGTTGTAGATCGCACGTTCTAAGCGGGCGCCAAGGCCTTTGTAGTATAAGAAACGGCTTCCTGATACTTTAGCTCCACGTTCGAAATCTAAGATATCTAGGGCTTCTGCCACTTCCCAGTGAGGTTTTGGTTCGAAGTCGAATACGCGTGGAGTTCCTTCACGGCGGATTTCAACGTTTTCTGTTTCGTCTGCCCCTACTGGCACGCCTTCTGCAGCTGTGTTTGGTAAGCGAGATGCGATGTATTCTACTTTTTCTTCCACTTCGGCTAAATGAGCGTCTGTTGCTTTGATGTCTTCGCCGACTTGTTTCATTTCAGCGATTTTCTCTGTTGCATCTTCCTTGTTGCGTTTTAGAAGAGAGATTTCTTCAGTTACCGTATTACGGTATTGTTTTAATTGTTCTGTTTTAGTGATGAGTGCGCGACGTTCTTCATCTAAGTCACGTAACTCTTCCACTGTTGCGCGGTCAACTCCACGGTTTCCTAGAGCTGTAGCCACTTCTTCAAAATTTTCACGAATGCGTTTGATATCTAGCATACTTTTCCCTCCATTTTGTGTTTTCAGTATAAAAAAATACTCCGTCCCAGACAAAAGTCTAAGGGACGAAGTAGAGTAATTTTCTTCGCGGTACCACCCGGTTTCAATGTTTCCATTGCGCTCATTTGTGGGATAACGGTTTTCGCCGGATAGCTTAATCAATGTTTTCGCTCTCGCACCGTATGTGGATTCGCTGGTCTCTCTTTACTAGTTTTCACCAACCACTAGCTCTCTACAAAAGGATTGCAGTTACTATTCATACTGTATCATTTGTCTAAAATTGTACACGTCTCTAGTGAAAAGTGCAAGCCTTTTAGAAAAAATTCCTAGTTCGAAACTTCAGGTGAGAAGACACTTTGGATTTTATTCCAAATACCACAAAAGAAGTCTTGAACTTTTTGAACCATTTGGCCGATAAATCCTTTCGCTCCACGCATGCTTTCTGTCACGACGTTAGAATTTTCTACATCGAATGCGGCTAAGGCTTCCACCGTTCCGTGGTCTTTGCCATCAACATAGCCAAGGTTTTCACCTGGCATCTCAAAATTCAACGTCCCAACCGTTTGCCCTGCTGTCACAGGGGCTTTCACTTTGCCGTCTTCCGTCTTCACATCGTCAGAAGGAGTAAATGAAATCTTGATTTGGCTCAGCGCTGTTCCTTTTGGCACGGCTGCAATAAAGGTTTTTCCGTAATCCACACCAAGCGTTTCTTCCGTTCCACCTTCTAATTGGATAGGTGCCAAGTTTTGAACCGATTTTCCAGGCGCGCCGACAAGCAAGCCTTCATATTTCTTGAACACTTCATCTAATAGATGTCTTGTTACTTTGAAACGATTAAGCGGTTCTTTAGATCCCATAGATACGACAATCACCGAGAAGCCATTACGTGTGGCAGTCGTTGTAATCGACGCACCGCTGGCATCACTCGTTCCTGTCTTCAACCCTGTTACCCCTTCGTATTCGAAGAGTAGCCCTGGAAGAAGGTAGTTAAAGTTATCCATCTTCGTTGTTCCTGAACTATTTGGTCGGAATGTTTGTGTTGGAATCGATGATACTTTTAAAATCTCAGGGAAATCATTCACCAAGTTCTTCGCGATAATCGCCACCGAACGAGCCGACATGCTATTTTCGTCTTCATCACCATAAGACGGATTTTTATCAGCGCCACCATATTTATTCGGTAGACCTGTTACGTTAATGATCGTTGCGTCTTTAATGCCCCACTCATCGAGTTTGGCTTTCATCCGTTCAATCCAGTTAGCTTCAGAACCTCCGATATATTCGGCCACCGCTAATGTTGCGGCGTTGGCGGAATAGATGGAAATCGCGTCGAATAATTCTTTAATCGTGTATTTTTCACTTGGTAAAAGCGGTACGTTGGATAAGCTATAGTTCGCACTCAATTGGTGAACGCGGTCGCTTACTGGGATTTGTGTTTCCCAAGTCACTTCTCCATTTTTAATCGCTTCTAAAATTAAATATTGTGAAATCATTTTACTCATGGAAGCAATCCCGCGAACTTCATCTTGATTGTTTTGCATCAAAATTTTTCCGCTCGTTTGCTCGATTGCGATGTAGCTTTGTACATCTTGAATCGCAGCTGCTTCCTCTTTTGCTTTTGCGTCATCTTGCGCATAAATTGCTGGTGTCACCGTCGTTGCTCCTACAGCGAAAATGCTGAGTGCACAGACGATTTTCTTCACCCATGTACGAGGACTTTTCATTATGTATATCTCCTAATTTCTCTCAAATCTGCTTATTAATGTTACCGAAAATCGAGAAGAAAAACAATGGTAAACTGATTAATCTTTTATTACAAAATAGGAAGGATTTTTTAATCTCATATTCGGTTTTTGTTCGAGCAATTTTCCATATTCCCACCCCTATGCGCTTCGTCATTTTTTGATGTATTACAGCGTTGTAATATTCGAAAAAATCACCCTGATAGAATGAAACAAACACCCTTCGTTTTTTATTATTTCAAATTCATAAAAATTCCCATCTTTCGCAACAAATTTAATTGTAAGCGCTTGATATAATGATTTTACAACAATAAGGAGGGATGAAAATGAAAGTAGTCGTTGCGATCGATTCACTAAAAGGAAGCTTGTCTTCACTGGAAGCGGGTCAGGCCATCAAAGAAGGTGTTCAGGTCGTATACCCTGAAGCCGATGTGGTTGTTCGCCCACTCGCAGATGGTGGTGAAGGAACGGTCGAAGCATTAGCCATCGGAATGGGAGGTGAACTCGTTCATGTGAGCGTCACTGGGCCGCTTGAAGATGCGGTAACTGCCGAATACGGAATCTTAAAAGCGGACGAAACGCGTCCAAAAACAGCAATTATCGAAATGTCTGCAGCCGCTGGAATTACGCTAGTTCCCGATGAAAAACGCAATCCAATGCATACTACAACATACGGTGTCGGCGAACTAATTAAAGATGCCATCGATAATGGTTGTCGTCATTTTATTGTCGGTATCGGAGGTAGTGCCACAAACGATGGTGGTATCGGGATGTTACAAGCACTTGGATATGATTTTCTAGATAAAGACGGTGCTCCTGTCGGATATGGAGGCGCGGGCCTTCAATCAATTGCGAGTATCCAGGCTGAAAATGTCTTACCAGAATTAAAAGAGTGTACCTTCCGCGTGGCGTGTGACGTAACGAATCCGCTCTGTGGTCCAATGGGTTCCAGTGCCATTTACGGTCCGCAAAAAGGAGCCACTCCGGAAATGGTGAAAGAACTCGACGAGGCGCTTCTCCACTATGCAGAACTATCGAAAGAAACCTTTGACCATGCCGACCGCCTCTACCCTGGTACGGGTGCAGCCGGAGGAATGGGATTTGCGTTTCTCACTTATACAAATGCGGTCCTAGAGAGCGGCATTAAGATTGTCCTTGAAGAAACCGGACTCGAAGACGAAATGAAGGATGCCGACTTTGTCATCACTGGCGAAGGTCGCCTAGATAGTCAAACAGCCCTTGGAAAAGCTCCAATCGGCGTGGCTCATCTTGCGAAAAAACACGGCAAGAAAGTACTCGCCTTTGCAGGATGCCTCACACCCGACGCAGGGGTATGTAACGAGAACGGAATCGATGCCTTCTTCCCAATTTTGCGAAGAGTCATCACCGTTCAAGAAGCAATGGAAAAAGAAAATGCGCGCGAAAATATGATTCGTAGCGTGGAACAAGTATTTCGTTTAATTCAATCAATTCAATAGGAGGAAACCAAAATGACAGCACCAACCTTTTCAACATTAGGAGCCTTAATCGGGCTCGTACTTGCCATTATTTTGATTGTTAAGAAAGTTCATCCGGCCTACAGTTTAATCTTCGGCGCTCTTATCGGAGGATTAATTGGTGGTGGCGGACTTGCGGATACGGTAAAAGCCATGGTTACTGGCGCACAAAGCATGATGTCTCCAGTCCTTCGTATCATGACGAGTGGGATTTTAGCTGGGGCGTTAATTAAAACTGGTTCGGCTGAAACGATTGCCGATACGATTGTGAAGAAACTCGGTCAAAAACGTGCGATTGCAGCGATTGCGATTGCCACAATGATTATTTGTGCCGTTGGGGTCTTCATCGATATTGCCGTTATCACGGTAGCTCCAATTGCCATCGCCATCGCGAAAAAAGCAAATCTTTCTAAAGCAGGGATTTTATTAGCAATGATTGGTGGCGGTAAAGCCGGTAACATAATTTCACCAAACCCTAATACGATTGCCGCATCCGAAGCGTTCGGAATCGACCTTACAGCGTTGATGGTGAAAAACTTAATTCCTGCCTTTGTCGCATTATTCGTTGCGATTATCCTTTCTGGATTACTTGCTAAAAAAGGCGGCGCACATGAATTTGACGGTATTGACGAATCTGGAACAAGCGGTTCATCCCTCTCCTTCTTGAAAGCCATGCTTGGACCAATTGTTGTAATCGCCCTTCTTGCACTTCGCTCAATTGCTGGAATCAGCGTGGACCCATTAATCGCACTTCCTCTTGGTGGTTTAGTGACGATTCTTGTAACAGGTCATGCGAAAAACACGGTTGAATTCACTGAATTCGGTCTTAGCAAAGTGATCGGTGTATCGATTCTTTTAATCGGTACTGGTACCATCGCTGGAATTATCAAAGCTTCCGCATTGCAAGTCGATATGATTGCTCTTCTTGAAGCGATGAACATGCCAGCCTTCGTCTTAGCTCCTCTTTCTGGTATTTTAATGGGGGCTGCGACAGCTTCAACGACTGCCGGTTCAACGATTGCGTCTCAAACCTTCTCTGGTCCATTAACAGCAGCAGGTGTTCCAGCCGTTTCTGCAGCAGCGATGATTCACGCAGGGGCAACAGTGCTCGACTCACTTCCACACGGTTCATTCTTCCATGCGACAGGCGGTTCTGTCTTCATGGCGATTGAAGATCGTATGAAATTAATTCCTTATGAAGCCATCGTTGGTTTATCCAGCACGATTGTCGCAACCATCCTTTACTTAATCGGCTTCTAAAAAGAGAGTAGACTCAGTTTAAATGATTTCGGAGAATTCACGGATTCTATAGTAGCAGTAACGTGAATACGTATTAAAACGAGGGAGAAAGACAGAAATGCCATAGATACATTTGTATCTATGGCATTTCGTTTTCTTTCCCCCACAAAGTTGAATAGGAATGAGATAGCTGTTTACAGCGAAACTCATTCCATTCAACCACTGTGCTAAGAGGGCGTAGGATTTGTAATCCGTACGCCCTCTTTGAGGCTTTAGAGGTGAGAGACTTTGGCTCGAACCGGTACAACGTTACAGTTACTATGAAGTAATCCGTGAGGATTCGTAGAAATCATTTATACCGTCTACTCTTCTTTTTTTGATTCGTGCAATAAAAAAAGAGCCCTAAGACTCTTTTTGTTAAAATCCTGGATGTTCTTTGAGGAATGTTTCTTCTTCAGGAGTGGAAGTTCTTCCAAGTACACGATTCCTGTGCGGATAGCGTCCGAATCGTTCAATGATTTCACGGTGCATGAGTTCATACTTCTTACGACGCTCCAGCCCTGGTTCGTCAAACCATTTTGCCGCCCAATCATGCACGGCTAATGACTCCGAATGCATGAACGGCATCACGACAAAGCTACGTTCTTGAACAGAAAACTCATCCCAATCAGACAATGCCTCTTTGGCCAGTTCGACTGCGAATGCATCCGAAGCAAACGCCTTTGCATCATCCCTGAACATATTTCTAGAAAATTGGTCTAGCACGATAATTTCTGCTAGGCGGCCTTTTGCACTACGACGCCACTCGGCAGTTTCCCCTGCAACAATCGCTTCGTAAGTTTCTAGAAAACGCGAGCGAATTTCGTTATCGAATTCCTCTGATTTCTTAAACCAATCGGCAGTCTCACATTCCACAAACCAGAAATCGAGAACCTCTTGAGGAGTTACTATCATTATTCTACCGCTGCTTTCTTTGTCTTTTCGTCGAGTTGGTCATTCATACGGCCGTATTTATACCCTTGAAGATCCACTGTTACAAATAAGAATCCCAAGTCTTGCATCATCGCGTTAATTTCTTCATGATTTTTCACGAGCTTTTCAATTTGGTCTGCGCCGACTTCGATACGCGCCAAGTCTTGATGCACGCGTACACGTACTGGTTCGAAACCACGCTTCGTAAAGTATTCTTCTGCCTTGAAGACTGCTTCTACTTTTTCAGGAGTGATGCGTGTTCCGTATGGGAAACGAGACGCTAAGCTGCATGAAGGAGTTTTATTCCAATTGGTAACACCTGCGCGTTTGGCTAATTCACGAATTTCTGATTTATATAATCCCGCTTCTTGTAAGAGACTACGCACACCTTCTTCATTACGCGCCTTCACACCTGGGCGATAATCATTGATGTCGTCCATAATCAATCCGTCTGAAAGCACGGTAAATCCTTCGCCTTCGACATTCTTTTTAATCGTTTGGTAGAGCATTTTCTTACTATAGTACCAGCTGTTTGGTGTATTTGAGGCGATATGTGGATCAGAGAGTTCTTCCATTTCAAGCCCTAGCACACGCGCGCCCATTTCCGTTCCAAGGTCAATCGCTTCACTAAATTCACGGTCTGAGAACAACTCAGAGTTCACTACTGCTGCGATGACATTGTCACGGCCAAGTGTATCCACGGCGATTTTTAATAGGTAGCTACTATCAATCCCGCCAGAATATGGGACAACGATTTTCCCAACTTCCTTCAGCAATTCGCGTAATCGTGCTTCTTTTTCATCCATTCTCGATTCCTTCTTTCTTTATTAAAAGCTTTCGCGTCCTGTAAATTCTTCTAAATAAGCTTTGTCTAATACCACTAGTTTTTGGTTGTGGATTTTAACCACGCCTTCTTCTTTAAGATCATGAATAATGCGGTTCACGCTATTACGAGTAGAGATTCCACAAAATCCTGCGATATCCTCATTCGTAACGTTGAAATCAATCAAGATGCCGCCTTCTGCTTCTACCCCAAATTGATTGACTAATTTATATAGGAAAGAACATACTGCTCCTTTTTTCCCGTTCATTGTCATATATTGCAACGACTCGATGGTTTCAGATAATTTATTACGGTAATATTCACGCACGTAATCTTGCAACTTTTGGTCGTTTTTCACGTATTCCCAAAACTTAATACGAGGGATACGGTAGAACGTTGCTTCATCGCTTTCGATACGGACGTTAAACGGTGCAGATGTGTAGTTGGACACTTCATCACGTACCAATGAAACAATATCAACGGGAGTCACATAATCTAAATTAAACTCACGGCCATCATTCATAATGATACTTGTCTTTACAACTCCATCGATTAACACATACGTATATGCTTGTTCCAAACCACGGTAAGCCAAGTACATATGTTTTTTCTTCTTTATAATAGGGGTATTTTCTTTTTCTAAAAAATTGATTAAATATTCTTCGCTGTTCAAATTGAACACTCCTCTAACGCAAATTCCTATACACACTATTATCATCTTATCACAGAAAATGACGTTAACAAATGTTACTAACGTTTGAGACTTCCGAGTGCACTTTTTTATGTATACTTATAATCGTATTAAAATTTTAAGGAGATGTTATCATGGTTGAAATCAAACTACCTTATGACAAAAAATCTATTACTGCTGTAATTCCTGACAAAAACTTTGCTGGATTACTTGAATCAAAAGCTGAAAACTATCACAACCCACTTTCTGAACAAGAAACAGTGGAAAAATCAATGGATAACCCAATTGGTAGCCAAACTTTAGAAGAATTAGCAAAAGGTAAAAAAGATATCGTGTTAATCAGTTCTGACCATACACGTCCAGTTCCTTCACATATCATCACACCAATCATTTTACGTCGTATCCGTAGCGTAAACCCAGACGCTCGTATTCGTATTTTAGTTGCGACTGGTTTCCACCGTCCTTCAACTCGCGAAGAGTTAATTAACAAATACGGTCAAGAAATCGTGGACAACGAAGAAATCGTAATGCACATTTCTACAAACGACGAAGACATGGTTAAAATCGGTCAATTACCTTCAGGTGGTGACTGCATCATCAACCGTATCGCTGCTGAAGCAGACTTATTAATCGCTGAAGGATTTATCGAAAGCCACTTCTTCGCTGGATTCTCTGGTGGACGTAAATCAGTTCTTCCTGGGGTTGCTTCATATAAAACAATTATGGCAAACCACAGTGGTGACTTTATCGATTCAGAAAAATCACGTACTGGTAACTTAGACCACAACCCAATCCACGAAGATATGTTATACGCAGCACGTACTGCAAACTTAGCATTCATCGTAAACGTAGTATTAGATGGTGAAAAACATATCATCGGTTCATTTGCCGGAGACATGGTTGAAGCCCATAAAGTAGGTTGCGAATTCGTTCGTGAATTAGCTCATGTTACTAAAATCCCTTGCGACATCGCCGTTTCAACAAATGGTGGTTTCCCATTAGACCAAAACATCTACCAAGCCGTGAAAGGGATGACTGCTGCTGAAGCAACAAACAAAGAAGGCGGCGTAATCATCATGGTTGCTGGATGTCAAGATGGTCACGGTGGTGAAGGTTTCTACCGTAACTTAGCAGACGTTAAAGACCCTAAAGATTTCTTAGACCAAGCCATTAACACTCCAAGACTTGAAACAGTTCCGGACCAATGGACTTCACAAATCTTAGCACGTATCCTAGTACACCACCATGTAATCTTTGTATCTGACTTAGTTGAACCAAGTCTTATCACAAACATGCATATGGAATTAGCGAAAACATTTGACGAAGCTCTTGCACGTGCCTTCGAACTTCAAGGAGCAGACGCAAAAGTAACAGTTATCCGCGATGGATTATCTGTTATCGTTGAAGATAAATAATATGAAACAAGAAGAAATCCTACAACAAGTTAAAGATGGACGCCTCTCAATCGAAGAAGCGTCCACCCTTCTGAAAGGGATTGAAGACATTGGTTACGCGGCCATTGATCTTTCTCGCCAAAAGCGCAATGGATTTCCAGAAATCATCTATGGTGAAGGAAAAAACATTGAGCAATTAATTGGCATCATCACGGCAATGAATGAGCATAAAACAGCTATTCTTGCAACACGTGTCAACGCTGAAAAAGGTGAAGCTCTCTCCCTTGCTTTCCCTGAAGGGGTCTACGAACCGCTCGGACGTACCTTCGTCTTGAACCCGATTGCCCCAAAACATGAACACTACATCGCAGTCGTTACAGCTGGCACAAGCGACATTCCTGTTGCCGAAGAAGCGGCTGTCACTGCTGAAACATTCGGAAATCACGTCAAACGTATTTACGACGTTGGAGTTGCGGGAATTCACCGCCTTTTCAATCGCCTCGAAGACATCCAAGGCGCTAGCGTCGTGATTGTCATCGCCGGTATGGAAGGTGCTCTTGTCAGTGTCGTTGGCGGTTTAGTAGACGTTCCTGTGATTGCCGTTCCAACCAGCATCGGATATGGAACGAATCTTCAAGGCGTGACCACTCTTCTTAGCATGCTGACTTCTTGCGCAAGCGGTGTTACTGTCGTCAATATCGACAACGGCTTTGGCGCAGCGTATTCAGCAAGCATGATTAACAACATTCGAGGAGGACTCGCATGAGCACATTATATTTAGAACCATTTTCTGGGCTGAGCGGTGATATGCTAAATGCTCTTCTACTCGATTTAGGAGCCGACCGCAAACATCTTGAAGAAGCCCTTAAGACCATTTCCCTCGACGGTTATCATCTTCATGTAGACCGTATCGCGAAAAGCAGTATTTGGGGAACAGACTTCGATGTGCATATGGAACACGGCGAAAAAGACCATGGCATCGCTGGTGACTTTGATCATCACCATCATGAACATGACCACCACGAGCACGAACATCATCATCATGAACATGCTCACTCACACGATCATCATCATGAGCATACACATAGTCATCACCACCATCACGGAGAAGTTCGTGGGTTGAAAGAAATTGAAACGATTATTCTTTCAAGTGGCACAAGTGACTTTGTAAAAGAAAAAAGTTTGGAAGTATTCCGTGACATCGCACAAGCGGAAGCGAACGTACACCAAATGCCAGTGGAGGAAATTCACTTCCACGAGGTCGGCGCAACAGACTCTATCATCGACATCATGAGCTTCTTCATTTTGTGGGAAACACTCGACATCGATGCGGTATACAGCACTGCTGTCACTGAAGGTAGCGGTACGATTACCGTTGCACATGGAGTTATGCCTGTACCGGTTCCTGCCGTAATGCAATTAAGACTCGGAACAAGCATTCCAATCTTACAAGACTTTGACATTCATACAGAGCTTGTGACACCAACCGGTCTTGCTCTCTTTAAGGCCATTCACCCAGTATTTGCACAACCTTCAAACCTAACCGCTACTAAAGTGGGTTACGGTTTTGGAAAACGTGACACTGGTAAATTCAATGCGTTACGCGGAACACTCTTAGAGAAAACAACTCATTCTCATCAAGTCGTGACTTCCAATAACGATGAAATCATTCAAATCGATACAACCATCGATGATCAAAGTGGTGAAGAGCTTGGATACATCATGAGCCTTTTATTAGAAGAAGGCGCGCTTGATGTGCACTACACTTCCGTTTACACAAAGAAAAACCGTCCAGCAACCCATCTCACACTTCTCATTCAAGAAGGAGACCTCGAACGGTTTACAGCCATTTTATTCGAACAAACGTCAACCATTGGCTTTCGTTATCAAAACGTCCAACGTAAAGTCATGACTCGCACTTTCGAGACGAAACAAACGAGCCTTGGAACCGTAAAAGTAAAGAAAAACCAATATGGAACTGTTACAAAATCAACATTAGAATATGAAGACTGCGCCAGAATTGCCAAGGAAATAGGATTATCGATTCAAGCCGTCTATCAACAATTAACAAAAGAATTACATTAAGGAGAATCAACCAATGGATCAAACATCTATGCATTTATTATTGTCAGAATTTATGGGAACAGCCCTCATGATTATCTTCGGGGTCGGCGTACACTGTGATGACGTCTTGAAGAAAACAAAATACGCTGGAACAGGTCACTTATTCGCCATCACAACATGGGCATTCGGTATCACTGTTACTTTATTCATCTTCGGTGGTGTAAGTATCAACCCTGCTATGGCACTTGCTAAAGTAGTTTTAGGAGTACTTCCTGCAGAACAATTCATCCCTATTGCTATCGCTGAATTCTTAGGAGCATTCGCTGGTGCGGTGATCGTATGGTTCATGTACGCAGACCACTTCACAGCTTCTGAAGGTCAAGTAGACGGAATCGCAATCCGTAACATCTTCTCAACAAACCCTAACTTACGTAACTTACCACGTAACTACTTCGTCGAAGCATTCGCAACTTTCATTTTCTTAACAGCTATCTTAGCTACTGAAAATGTAAACAAAGAATTATTACCAATCGTGGTTGGTTTAATCGTATGGGCTGTCGGTATGGGTCTTGGAGGTACAACTGGATTCGCAATGAACCAAGCTCGTGACTTAGGACCTCGTCTTGCTTACCAATTATTACCAATCAAAAACAAAGTGAATAACGACTGGCAATATGGATTATTAGTACCTGGTACTGCTCCATTCATCGGCGCTGTATGTGCTGCATTCTTCGTTCGTTACTACTTAGGTTACTTTATTTAATATTTCAAAAAGAACTATTAAACCCGTGTGGATGTCTTCTACGTCATCCACACGGGTTTTTAATTGTCATCAATACTATTCTGTTTTTTCCTTCTCATACGCTTTTTGCGACGTTGGTTCTATTTTAAATTCTGAGAACACAAATGTATTAGTTTCCACTTTACCAGTGTAATAGCCTTCAGAGTCAATCTTATCAATTGTAATCTTAATATGAAGACCTTTCTTTCCAATATCATACGCTAATGTTGGTGCTAAAAATACTCTTTTCCCATCTTTTTTCATCTGAATATAGAAATTCCCAATCTTATCTGTATCCTTAGAAATCGTAACGGCCCCCTTCGTACGTGACTGTCCTCCAATTAATGTGATAGAAACGCGATCCGTTGCTCCAGTACTATCAGAATCTCGAAATTCACCAATAATAATTTCCTCAATTTCCTTATCCGTGTTATTAATAATCTCATAGCTAAATTCCGCATTGGCATTCTCATTCGTGAAAAAGACACGAACAGCTAGCCATGAACAGACTGCCATTAGCAGAATGATAGCTGCGCTTGTCGCTAATTTCCCTACGGACCATTGTTTTAGATTGTATGCCATCTTTTTTCTCTCCCTTCCAAACTAACTGCTTTCAATTCGAATTATACCTCTCCTTTTTTTAAATACAATCCTCTTTTATTAATATTTTACAAATACAAAAACAGCCGACTATTTCTAGTCAGCTGTGTCTTGTTTGCTTGCATCTATAATTTTCTTGCGGTAATCCTTGTTCCGTCTCAATGTGAAATAGTCTGGAACGGGATCTTGGCCACCTCTTATAAATGGATGGCATCTGCAAATGCGTCCGCATCCCATCAACATGCCTTTTAGCGCGCCATGCTTTTCAACTGCCTGAATCATATAGCTCGAGCAGGTTGGCCTGTAGATACATGAAGGCGGGAATAATGGAGAAATCCACTTTTGATATCCTCGCACGAGTGCAATCATGATTTTTTTCATCTCTATACTGCTTTCTTAATTAAATAATCTGAAGAAGGCTTGTACTCCTTCTGCTGCAATCAGTGTATAAACGTATAATGTGACTGGTTTTGCGATTAAACAAATGGTCACGAATTTCTTAAAGGTCATATGACTAAGTCCTGCGACCATACATAGGAAATCGTCTGGGAATCCAGGAAGAACCAGCGCCCAAAAGAAAATGCGCTCGAAGTGTTTTCCTTTGTCCAAATAACCGATGTATTTATTGTACGTATCATCATCTACGAACGCCTTCGCCAACGTCTCACCGTAGCGACGAGCTAACCAGAAGTTGATACAAGAACCAATCATGATTCCCACAAAATTATAAATCCAGCCGTAAAGAGGCCCGAATACGATATGCCCGATGACACAGGTTAAGCCTCCCGGAATAATCGGGTAGACTACTTGCGTAATTTGAATCAAGATAAAAATCAAAATCCCTACCCAACCAGAGTGGGCGATGCTTTCACGGAACGGTCCGTCTATAGCGAAATAATCATTCTTGGCCACGAGCCATCCTAAAATAATCGTTAAAATAATCCCGATAATCGTTACGATACGAATGATTTTACGATTGAGTTCTATTGCTTTTTGAGTGTCCACGATGTACTCCTTTTTTGTTGTTACATGCATTATAACAGAGATTGCTAAAAGTTCCTTAGCAACTTTCTTAGATTTTGTTTAAGATTCATTCTCTTCCAAATTCCAAGGCTTCACAACCGTGATATGTTCCATCAATGCTTCTTGTCGTCCAAGTTGCTCCAAGCGGGCCTTACGACGTTCTTCGTAGCCACTGCAGATGAATTTCTCTTCGTCGGTTTCTGGAACGATGGCATCCACTGTAAAATCACCTTCGCCTTCGCGAGGAAGTGCCACAAATGTCCAAAAGCTTGTCGCCGCTAAATAGCGTTCCCCGTTCAAGACATCTTCTCCGACCACTTTACAGAAGACTTCCACACTCTTCTTCCCTGTCCCTGAGATATACGTCTCCACGCAGACAGAATGTCCTAATGGAAGTGGTTTTAAATAGTTCATCGCGTCCACCGATGCCGTTACCGCAAGACGACGGCAATGGCGGGATACGGTAATCGACGCACAGTCATCAATAATTCGTGTTAAATTCCCTCCGAATAAGGTGTTATGCATATTCACATCGAATGGGAAAATTCTACGCGCTTGAATCGCACGTGTTTGACTACATGTTTTTGTACTCATTTGATTAGCTCCTTGGATAGTTTACTGTTTCATTCTAACACGAATCTAAAATGCGTTCAAAGACACCTAACTAGTTCTGATTTCCACGAATCTTTTAATAGCTGTAACGTTAGCCTCAAGTAGAAAAAAAGACCCACAATGTGAGTCCGGTTACCCCTGTTATTTTTTCTTTGCGCGTTTGGCTTCGTGGATTAGCTTTAACGCTCTCTTTCTTGTTTTGATATTTGGGCTCTTCATTTGACGATAAGCCGTTGCTAAATCTTGTTTCATTGACCTTACCTCCTTTTACCAGCTTGCTTTTTGAACGCCTGGAATCAATCCTTGATGCGCTAATTCTCTAAACTTAATACGAGACATTCCAAATTTACGCATCACTCCTCTTGGACGACCATCGATTTCATCTCTACGGTTGAGGCGGTTCGGATTGGAATCTTTAGGGAGTTTTCTTAGCCCTTCAATGTCTCCAGCTTGCTTTAATACATAGCGTTTTTCAGCGTAACGTTCGATGAGCGCTTGCTGTTTTTGATACTTTGCAATTTTAGATTTCTTTGCCATTTTCTTCTCTTCTTTCTAAATCGAAATAATTACGTTTTACATTGTATCAATTGTTCCTTTTAAAATCAAGTGGTTTAAACTCTCTTTTTTGACAAAAGAAAAAGCCTAGGCCAAACACCTAGACTTTTCTTCATTGCATTAAGCATTCATTTCTTTTTTCTTTGTCAAAACGATGAGCCCTGCAACTGTACTCATGACCGCTACGACGAGTGCTACAACTCCACTTTCTGTACCTGTATTTGGTAACTCCGGCTGTTTTGGTGTTGGAGGTACCTCTGTTGTGACAGGCGGTTCTTCAGTTGTTGTGACAGGCGGTTCTTCAGTTGTTGTGACAGGCGGTTCTTCAGTTGTTGTAACAGGTGGTTCTTCAGTTGTTGTCGTTGGCGGTGTATACGTATTTTGGAAGGCTTTCTCTTCTGGATACGCTACAGAGGCAACATAAGCATTTCCGTCTTGAGTGACTGTAATCGTCACTTCTTTTTGGGTTGAATCGTATTGAATCGTTTCATCGGTTCCTGCGACTTCCACGACTTTATACTTGTACGTTCCAGCTTTTTCAAATGTTACATCTTTAAATGTAATCGTTCCATTTGCTTGTGCTGTTGTTGTCGCTAGAACTTCTCCATCTCCATTCAACAAGTTGAAAGTGAATTCTCCATCGACGATTGAACGTCCTTCTAATTTCTTCGTGAAAATAAGGTCTACTTTCACTGGATCCACTAGATGGTTCGTAATTGTCGTTTTACCATCTTCCGTCTTCACTTCATTGTAATATCCAGCAGGCACTGAAATTTCATCCACTGTATATTCATACGCTTTACCATTAAGTGATTTTGGTAGTCCTGTAAAGGTATATTTCCAACCATTGGCTGCATTCAATGTCACTGGAGTACCGTAAGCCACTCCATTTTGTTTCAATTGAACCGTAATTGGAGCACGAAGACCTAATTTATCTTCGTTATCATTCCACGTTTTTTCTACAGTATGCTGCGTTTCCGCACGTTTATTCAAGACATAGAATCCTTGAGTCGATTTTTCTTGAGAGCCTTCGTAGTCATCACCGTAGTTTTCTGGTAATTTCTCACGAACTTTCCAATCCTTAATATTTGGATCGATGATGGTATCTTTGCTCGTCTTCTTCAACGTACCTTTCCAGCCGTTTTCTTCGTTTAACTCGATAGTGGCAACGACTTTATCTGGTTCAGACTCACGATACAATTCCATCGTAATACTTGTGACTTCTGAACTGCGATTTTTCCAGTCTTTTTTAACAAGGAAGTACTGAGGTAATTGGTTTTGAACCGTATTCGATACCCCAAAGTTTGTTAAATCTGCCGCGTCACGGTTGACGTAATACGTGTTAGAAGAAATCTTTCCGTTCAACTCTCCACTCTCTTCATAAGCTGGCGATTTCATCGGAACATCGAAGTTGATATCTTCTCCTGGTTCGATAACTTCTGGATTAACCATCACGATTTTCAGCGCGGTTACTTTGCTATAGTCGTCCACGTTTTCTACCCAGCCGTCTGCATTCACACCTTCTGCTGGATTGTCTGGTAAATCGGAACCAGTATTGTAATAGACTTTAAATCCGCTTGGTGCAACGACCGGTCCAGTCACAATATTGGCAAATCCATGAACATCGCCCTTCACTGGCAATTTGTCATAAAGCACAAAGTGACGGAAGGTCTCGTTCGTGTTATTCACCGTACGGAGACGGTACTTGAAGTTTTCTTCATAGTCCATCAATTGAAGCGTCTTGTTCCAAACCGTATCTGTATCTTTTTTGATTAATTTTTCAGAACGAATTTGAGTTGGTACTGTCACAATGGTGTTGGAACGAGCTCCTACAAGACGTTCTGTCTTATCTCCGTTGCCATTGACATCGTACTCATCCACTTCGCCCTTGCTATTTAACTGAATAAAGGTTTTATCATCAATACTTTCCTTATCGGTTACAAAGTAGACGCGGTTTTCATTTTTCTTGAATGTATCTACTGACGAAGGAGTTGCTTCTGCTGTGATACGCGCCTTGAACGTAATTTTTGGATAAGCGAGTTTTGTTGGCTCCACTTTTTCTTTCAATTTGAAAATAACAGCCTGACGATTCGAGTCATTATAGTTGTCAATCACTTCAACGTCTACTGGAATATTTGAGTTTTTCAACTCTTCAAACTTAATTCCTTCTGGTAATAAGTCGATAAAACGAGGATTCTCAAACTCAACAACTGAAGGAAGTGAGAAGAAGTCCGCTGAAATATTGTATTCAACCACTTCATCAACCGCTCCTGTATCGTTGCTTGTTGTTGTTTTTGCTAGTCCAATCTTGATCGCAAGTTCTTCTGCTTGAATCTTCCCGATATGTTCTGAATTAAATGGAATTTCTTTACCTTCTGTCGTCAGAAGCTTTCCTGTAAACTTCGCTGTATTTGGGAAGTCTTTATTTAATAAAGAAGCATTGTCATAAAGGACTCCTGTAGAAACATGCATACGGAAAGTAAAGCCTTCGTTTGGATCAATTTGTTTCCCATCTTTTAGACGGATGATAATTTTCTTAATCGTTTGTTGTGTTTGTGGGGCTTGTTCTTTCGTGATTTCTCCAGATTGTACTTTGGCTGCCGTATCTTTATTTTGTTGAACAGCTGCCTTATCCACCACTTCTTCAGGTGCAATTTCTGTTTCGTTACCATCTTTATCCACTGCAAAGAATTGCACTTTTTCAGCTGGGCCATATAACGCCTTAATGCTGTAGAAGAACAATTGTGGATCAAGATCTTTATCTTCAATCGTTAATTCCGTAATTGGGTATGGTGTTTGGTTGTTCATTTCAATCAAATACGTACCCATACTATTTTTCGTCATGTCGTGGTTTGAACCTTCGCGAATCTTCAACTTGTTCTCTCCACGTTTCACCGTGAAATTCCCTGGAAAAAGATTTGGACGTAGGCGAATCGTTACATCATCTTCTGCTGATTTTTGGTCCGCTGGCGTTTCATTAAATGGATGCCAATCTACTTTCACATGATTCAAGTAGTAGTCCTTATCACCTGTTTTAGCTCCTGGGAATTTTAAATACAATTCTAGTTTTGCTAATTGATTCAGCGCATTGGCTTCTTGCATATTGTCTGCTGTGATGGTATACGAAACCGTACCATCCCCATTATCCGTCCACCCTGGATTTTTAGATGCATCAAATTGTGCCGTTCTCGTATTTCCTTGTTCATCCGTATAGGTTGGAAGTGTATCCGTCACGACAATCTTTTCCATGAGTCGGTTTCTTTGATGCCAAGTTCCTTCATGGTTAAAGTCTGCACGGAATTTGAAAAGAACATATTCCGGATTATCGATATGGCCATTTGCATTCGATGTTCCGCCGTATTGTCTAGTGCCATCATAGGAATAGTAATCATTTCCTGGAAGCTTCAACACGTTCATATCCAATGTTTTCACACGGAAAGTTGCGTCTCCTGTTGCTTCTTTGATCACTGTACCGTCTTGATCTTTCCACGACACATTCGCACTGACTTCATATCCTTTAGGAGTCAATCCTTTTTTGAAGTTCATTGTATAAGAGAACGTTACAGAAGTAGTTGAATCGAGCTCTTTCAAATGCACACGAGCAATTCTGTCATTTCCTTCTGTTAAATATTCGACATCTTTAATAAAGCTAGCATTCCCAACTTTAAAAGTATCGATATATTTCCCTTCATAACGAATATCAATGTATGAATCTGTCAGAGTTCCTGTTAACCCTTGCGCGTCTAATGCAACTTCTCCCACACGCATCGATAGTGGCCAGTCTTCTGCTCCCGTTGAAGTGGAGATTTTAACGGAGTTTTTTCCTACTGCTGAAGTGTCCCGTTTGCCACGGACACGAGCGACTTCTGTTGTATTCGCCGTACCTTCTGGCGCTACCGTCGTTTCAGATACCTGTTCTGTTGATTGCGACGTTTCAGTAGTAGCTTCCGTACTTGCAGTTGTTGTCTCTTGAGAGGTAGTCGATTCTAACTGTTCTACCGCGACTACACTTGCCGGTAGAGCACTTGCAAGGAATAAGTTCATTAACATCACTAAATGAACAATTCTTGTATATGTTTTTTTCATAGTTTTCTCCTTTAAATTTCGCATTTTAACTCGATTCTATTATAACAATAAAGTTAACATTTGTTAATTTATTTTAAGAATTCTTGTATCCACAAGGTTTGAAGCGACACATCTCATTTTCCCCAATTTCGTTTTCAATCTCCAACAACAAAAAAGAGAGCTTTTTCAAAGCTCTCTTTCCTTATCGTTTATTCTAAAATTAGTCAATTCCAACTTCTTTGCGAACAACATCCGCGATACGTGTTACGTAATCGTGAACCAGTTCATCTGTTGGCGCTTCAACCATGACACGAACAAGCGGCTCTGTACCACTTGGACGTACAAGAACGCGGCCGTTTCCTGCCATCTCTGCTTCTACAGCATCGATGACTTCTTTAATCGCTGGAACTTCCATCACACCGTTTTTATCGCTCACACGGATGTTCACTAATTCTTGTGGGTATGTTGGCACTTCACTTGCTAATTCGCTTAATGATTTACCAGTTTGTTTCATTACATTCATTAATTGAATTCCTGAAAGTAAGCCGTCCCCTGTTGTGTTCAAATCAAGGATAACGATATGTCCTGATTGTTCTCCACCGAAGTTGTAGTTGTTTTTACGCATTTCTTCAACAACATAACGGTCACCTACAGCTGTTTGAAGGGCAACCATGCCTTCAGCTTCTACCGCTTTATGGAATCCTAAGTTACTCATCACCGTTGATACGATTGTATCTTTGCTGAGCGTTCCTTGGTTCTTGAAGTGTTTACCAAGGATGAACATGATTTTATCGCCATCAACGATTTCGCCATTTTCATCCACTGCGATACAGCGGTCGCCGTCTCCATCGAAGCTTAATCCAAGGTCTGCGCCTGTTTCTTTCACGAATGCCACTAACGCTTCTGGATGTGTTGATCCAACGCCATCGTTAATGTTCACGCCGTTTGGTTTGTCACCCATTGTGTGGAATTCTGTGTCTAAATCAGCGAATAGACGCGTTAACATTGAAGCCGTTGCTCCATTCGCTCCGTCTAGTGCTACTTTAATTCCAGATAATGAATCCACTGTATTTTGTAGGAATTGGCTGTATTTCAATGTTCCTTCTAAATACTCATCCACTGTTCCTAATGCATCTGTGGAAGGGCGTGGTAATGTATCTTCTTTAGCATCTAATAATGCTTCGATTTGTGCTTCCGTTTCATCCGTTAATTTGAACCCGTCTGAACCGAAGAATTTAATTCCGTTATCTTGTGCTGGGTTGTGTGACGCTGAAATCATAACCCCAGCTACAGCCCCTTGCATACGTGTTAAGTACGCAACACCTGGAGTTGGAATGACTCCAAGTTGCATTACTTCAATCCCTACAGAAAGTAATCCTGCGATTAAAGCATGCTCTAATAATTGGCCTGAAATACGAGTGTCACGCCCCACTAATACGCGTGGATGTGCGTTTCCTTCCGCTTGTTGCAATAAAACGTAACCGCCGTAACGACCTAGTTTAAATGCTAATTCAGGTGTTAATTCTGCATTCGCTACTCCGCGAACGCCATCTGTTCCAAAATATTTCCCCATAGTGTTGTTCTCCTTCACCCGTTATTGGGCTTGTGTTGTTTGTTCTTTTGTGGTTTCTGTCGGTTCTTCTGTTGTCACAGTTTGTGTGGTCGACGCCTCTGTCGCCGTTAGACTGTTCCTTGTCACCGTAATTGTAACCTCGATGGTTTCAGGTGAAATGCTATGCACCCCTGAAGGCAGCGTCAACGTAATTGTTTTAGTTGTCGACTGCGTAATATTGCTCACGTCCACCAATACAGGTATTGCCTTGATTTGGTCTAAGCTCGACTGAGCTCCTAAAATTGTAACTTGCTTAGTAGTAGAATTCAATAAATATGAATAGTTCGATGAAGATCCTGTTGTCGTTAAGACTAATGGAACGGTCTTTTGACTCGATGAAATTGACACGCGAACTTGTACGCGTTCTGGATCAATTTTCACCGCTACCGGTTTTCCTGTTGCATCTAATGCTTGTAATTGAGCCGTAGTCGTATAGTCTGTTTTTGTTCCTTCAGGAATCGCAACATTTGCGACTACTTTATCGACTTGGTTCACGATAGATGTTGCTGCTTTCACCGTTACAGTTGCTGGTGAAGCGACTCCTTCGCCGACTTGATAACCATTTCCAATACTTGAAGCATCAGCCTTCACGACAACTGGAACTTCCTTCGTCGTAATCTTTTCGATGTTAATTTCTACTGTTTCTGGAGACACGATTCCATGAACTCCTGTCGGTAATCCTGTCACTTCCAACGTAATCGTATGTTTTCCTTCTCCTAATTCTGTTAAGTTAGGAGTTTTCACACGATAAGTTCCATTTCCTGTTGTGCTTAAAATTAAGCTATTTGGGCCTTCCAGACGTAGCGCAACAGAATCCGGTAATCCTGTTACGGCATATTCATCACTATTGATATCCACATAGATGGGTACATTCGTAATCGTATTTGAACTTGATTGTGGATTTAATGATGATGAACGCAAGCCTCCATTCGCGTCGGTTGCTAACGCGAATAGGAAGATGGTTAAAATAAACGACATCACTAGTAAGAATGATTTACGATTCATCCATTCAGCCATTTGAACGACCTCCTTTGAAGAAGTCACGTACCCAACGAACAATCGTTGGCTCTGCATCTCCTTGGTCTTCAACCACTAGTTGTTCAGATAGAACCGCTACTAATTCGCTTGAACTTAACTCACGGTGTAATTTCTCACGAATCGCAACGCTGACTTTCCCTGTTTCTTCAGAAATGATAATTGTAATCGCATCGCTCACTTCACTCAGTCCGATAGCGGCACGGTGACGCGTTCCTAATTCTTTCGGAATCATCTTATTCTCAGAGAGTGGCAAGTAGCACGCTGCTGCGGCAATCTTGTAGTCACGAATAATTACTGCCCCATCGTGAAGCGGTGTGTTTGGAATGAAAATATTCGTGATTAACTGATTTGAGATATCTGAATGAATCGGAATCCCTGTATTGATAAACTCTTCCAAGGAGTTCCCTTGTTCAATCGAAATCAACGCCCCGATACGACGTTTCGCCATATATTGAATCGCTGTATTCAATTCGGAAATCATGACTTCTGCTTCGTTCGCACTTTCGTATTTACGAGAGAAGAAGTTTGAACGACCGATGTGCTCTAACCCACGACGAATTTCTGGTTGGAAAACGATTAGCGCCGCTACAACTCCCCATTGAATCACGAAGTTCATAATCCAGTCCAAGGTGTTTAAGCCAAGGAAGAAACTGATAAACTTAATCGCTGCGATTACCGCAATTCCCTTCATTAGGTTAATCGCACGAGTTCCTTTAATAATGACTAAAATATTATAGAGTATATACCACACAATCAGAATATCAATCAGATTGCGAAAACTCCCCCATGAAAATAAACTGTCCCAATTTATTTGCATAAAGTTAACCTCTCTTCCACCAATATGTACCTTTCTATTATAGCACAGATAGCCCCTAAACTAAAAAGTGCACGATTATTAATATAACAATAAAAATCAAGTGAGTTAAAACGAAAATGTTCTTACAGAATTCGGAAAATAATCATTTACAAAAACGCTTACATATGTTAGTCTAAGCTTGAAATAGCACTACAAAATAACATCCATTCAAAAGGAGGAACTATCATGAAAGACGATCGTAAGGGATATTTTATTGCTGGAGTTTTAGGTTTACTCACTTATTTTGTAGGAAGCACCATTTACTATTTATTAACTCATTAATAATTTTGTACAACAGATATTTACAACAAGCGCGAGGTTCTAGAAACTTTTTAACCGAAATGGAACTAGCATTGGTCCCTATGATATGTATGGAAATTACCTAAGACCGTAACAGGAGGTCAACTATGTCAGTTTTTACTCTAGGAAATTATACAGTGCATCTAGGCACAGATTTACTTGGGTTTCAGTTACCTGAAGGGTTAAAGATTTTATCTTCTCGCACTCTTCAAACTTACTTATTTATCCTATATAACTCTGACACAGACAGCTGTGATATTATCAATGGTGGTAACTCATCTTACATGATTCAACACCATCAAATTTTCGTCGAAATAGCGTTCCCTGATGAATTTCAATACATCCTTCACCCTGATTTTGAAGGACACAGTCATCATTTAGGGGGGATAGAATGACATTCCAAAATTTTTTCATTGGAGATTATACAGTTCAAATTCCGCTTTCTTTTGAAGTGATTCATCAAGAAAACGAAGAGCTAATAGTATTAACTCCACCTACTTATCACAGCACTGCACGTATATATATCTGCCCAGAAACTAAACAATTACACTTCACGAATCTCGGGTTGATGAAAGTAAGAATTGCGGAAGAAAACATTCAAATAATTCCGTTAAAAAAAGAAGATTATTCTTTTCTGAATCTGAATCGTGATTCTATTGATTTAATGGAGGAGTAAAAATGGAGACAATAAAATTAGGAACTTATTCTATTCATATCTCACCTAACATCGACACAGTAATGGATATCAGTAATAAAAAATTATTGCTTTGTCATAAGAGTGCGTTAAATACGATTGGATTGCTCACTTATAATGAGCAAACTGACACTATAAAATTTAACTGTCGATGGGCTATCGACTTTGAAATGCATGAAAAAGACATTACAGTCGTGCTGCCAGAAGGACTAGACTAAAATAAAATAAAAAAACAAGCTTTCATCTTTTTTAAAATGAAAGCTTATTTTCTTTTATGCTGCTTCAACATTTGCAATGTAGTAAGAATAACCACCCGTCACTGCGATTAAAATAATCATAATCATCGTTGCGACAAGAATGGCAACATTATTTCCCATGAAGATTCCTGTAAGCATCATGAGGACACCTGCCACTACAGAGGCAATTCCGAAGAATCGTTGTGTTTTACGGAAGGCTGCGTCATTGTTTTTAAGCCATGAAGCACGGAATCCGAAGTGTTTTGAATTCTCTTTGATTTTTGGCGCTAGATTTCCGATAAGGATAAAGAATACCCCTAGAATAAATGTGAGGAAGCGGCTCATTTGCGCACCTGCTGTCATTCCACCTAGGTATAACCAGAATTGGAAGTAAGCAATGACGTTCAATAACAATAAGAGAATCCAGCTAATTGAACGAGCCGTTCTTACATTGCCCCCTGTTAGTTTTGGAGATGAGCTTGCAACACGAATCGCAAACCCAAGAATCGCTACAAGAATTGGGAAGAGAAAGATTGAGAATCTACTTGCCGTTGCCGTCACATTTCCCGCCAAGTCCATGCGCGATACGATGGTTTCTGGTAAGAACCATACCACAAAGAGTGATACAACGAGTGGTGCAAACATCAATGCGAGATAGGCATATTTTTTAAATTGTTTTACTTGTTCCATGTTATTTTCCCCCAATAATTTGATTGATCCATACAATGGCTTCATCCAGTACGGTCAAATTCAATTCATAATAAATAAAGTTTTTATAGCGTGTTTCATAGATTAAATCAGCGTTTTTTAGCTTTCTAAGGTGATAGGATAAGGCTTGCGGCGTCATCCCAATCATCGTGGCAAGGTCACCGGTGTTGGTCTTCCCTTTTCGCAGGATTTCCAAAATCTGGCGACGCGTCTCATCAGAAAGAGCGGCCATTACTTCGTTCACTGCCATGATCTCATCTTCTTTCTATTTAAATTTATCTTTAATTAGAGTATACTCCTGCGATTCGTAAAAAGCAATAGTTATTTAAAAATATTTTTTAATAACTTTGCATATTAAAGATGATACCTTTCGTTACTTACGGATTGCTTCATCATCGCGGTAATGATAGACTCCGTAAGTTCCTTCGGTATCATCTTCTTAAATTTGTTATTCTTCTGAGTTATATTTCCACCACTAAAGTGCGTCGCTTAAGCGGGCGAACTCTTCAATCGTCAGTGTTTCGGCACGTCTAGATGGGTCAATACCTGCAGCTTCTAATGCAGCGGCTAAGCTTTCTTTTGTATGGCCATTCCCAACGTAAGCTTTGGCTAAATTATTCCAGAGCGTTTTACGACGTTGCACGAAGCTGTTTTTCACGAGCGCGAAGAATTTCGCTTCGTCTTTTACTTCCACGAGTGGGTTTTCGCGACGTTTCAATACTAAAATCGCAGAATCCACATTCGGAGCTGGATTGAAGACCGTCTTCGGCACGATAAATCCAATGCTTGCCTCGCAGAAATATTGAATCGCAATCGTAAGTGATCCATATACCTTCGAATTTGGCTCAGCCGTCATTCGTTGCGCCACTTCTTTTTGCATCATCATCGCAAACCCATCGATTGGCAATTTCGATTCCAATAAGTTCATAATGATTGGCGTTGTAATATAGTACGGCAAGTTGGCCACGACTAATAATGGCTCGTTAATGTCGAAATGCTCTCCGATGACTTGCTCTAAGTCGACGTCCAAGATGTCGCTATGAACCACTGTTACATTATCGTATGGGGCCAATGTTTCATCGAGCACTGGTAACAAACGGCCATCGATTTCAAACGCCAGCACTTGTTTAGCTTCTCTTGCTAGACGTTCGGTCAACGCACCAATCCCTGGTCCGATTTCAATAACGTTTGTCGTTTTGTCGACTCCCGCCACTTCTAGCATACGCGTTAAAATATTCGGTTCAATTAGGAAGTTTTGCCCTAGACTCTTTTTTACCGTTAGTCCATGACGTTCCATAATCTCGCGCGTTCTTTTCGGCGTCGCGATATCCTTTATTTCATTCATGTTTGTCCTCATTTTCTAAGACAGCCTCAAGTGCCGCCCTTAATTGTTCTTCTGTAATACCAAATAATTGTAATCTTTTCGCGAACTGTTTTCCATTCGTATGGCCAATTTTTAGAAAATCCGCCACCTTTTGACGTCTCGTTGCTGAATCCGGTCGTCCGATAAACCCAAGCGCCATCAGTGTTGCTTGTGAAATCACTGGCTCTCCTGCTTCTGTTGAAATCTCATGCACCGATTCGAGTGCTCGCTGGATGGCTTCGGTACTCGCGTGTTCCACCCCAAGGCTCTTATGATTGTCTTTTCTGACGGCTTCTGCGCGTTCGATAAAGGCATGTTTCACGCCTGGTACGCGCTCTTGAATGATGTTGCGAATACGAGTTCCAGGATAATCAGGGTCCGTAAACACAATCACTTCACGCGTTTGCAACGCCTTTTGAATGAGCGCAATCGTTTCTTCGTCAATCGCAGAACCGTTTGTTTCAATCGTCTCGATATCCGGATAGATTTCTCTCAAGCGTCTTGTATCGTCTCGCCCTTCTACGACAATGACTGGATTCATAACAAGCCTCTTTCTTCCATACGGAATAGCTTGATGGCATTTTGTGTCGTTTGGGCCGCCACTTCTTCCCAAGATATGCCACGTTCTTTGGCGATTGTCTCAACCACATAGCGCGTATAGCCGGGTTCGTTTCTCTTTCCACGGAAAGGCACAGGGGCTAAATACGGCGCATCGGTTTCCACTAACATACGGTCGAATGCGACTAATTTGGCACATTCACGAACTTGCGGTGCATTTTTGAACGTCGTCACCCCGCTAAAGGAAATATGCATGCCTAAGTCTAAGAAACGTTTCATAAATTCCACATCTCCATTATAACTATGCATAATGCCCCCGATGTCTTGAATGCCTTCTTCTTTTAGAATCTTGTAGCAATCTTCTGTCGCATCACGGTTATGAATCACAATCGGCAATTTCATTTCTTTGGCAATCGCGATTTGGCGACGGAACACTTTGTCCTGTTCCTCGGGCGTTGAATCTTTCCAATAATAATCCAGTCCCATTTCCCCCATCGCTACTACTTGCGGATGCGTCAGACGTTGCTGTAGCCATTCTTCGATTTCTTTATGATAGCGGTAAGCTTCAGTTGGATGCCATCCGATAATCGAAACCACTTCTTTGAACTCTTCGCTAAGCTCCAGACTTCGCGTAATTGTATCCGTATCGAATCCCACCACCGCAAAACGCGTCACTGCTAGTTCCTTTGCACGCGCGATGACCTCTTTTTCTTCTCCTTCAAACGCAGATACATTTAAATGCGTATGCGTATCAAAAATCATAATTTCGCCTCTTATCTTGTTGCGCCATTTAAGAATGGGTTTGTCGCAATTTCATCTTTTAGCGTTGTTGGTTCCCCGTGTCCTGGGAAAATCACTGTTTCAGCAGGTAATGGCAATAAGTATTTGTGGATGCCTTCCATTAACTCTTTATGACTTCCGTATGGGAAATCACTACGTCCAACACTACCTTTAAACATCACGTCTCCACCGATGACGAATCCATTTTCTCTAAAAATAAAGATCGTTCCACCAGGTGAGTGCCCTGGAATGTGTGCTAATTCTGGTTCAAAGCTTCCGATTTTCCATTTACCCATTTCTTTAGGGAAATAACCATCCGCTGGCTTCACGGTAATATTTTCGCCAGAGTAGTATGAACGGTTCAATTCTGGATCGTCTAAGAACACTTTCTCCAACTCGTTCATATACATTGGAATATTGTACTCTTCACGAAGCGCGTCCACGGCTCCGATATGGTCTCCGTGTGCATGCGTTAAAACAATCGCAACTGGCTTCAATCCTTCTTCTTTAATCAGCTCTTTGATGTCCTCGGCTTGTGCACCTGGGTCAAAAATCACTGTTTCTTTATTATCATCAATTAAAAAGTAGACATTTTCTTCCAAACGTCCTACTGGAATGCTTAATAACTCCATTTGTATTCCTCCTTTAGGTCTCCTCTTAACTCTACATAAAATAGTGAGTTCTTGCAATCAAAAAACGCCCAAGCATCACGCTCGGACGTCTGTTGATTAATCATTGATTAATTTTTTCAAATCGATGGCTTTGTTTAATGCCGTCATCAACGGAACACCCGCTAATAATACGACGATTTCACCAAAGAATGTTTCGCCATAGCTTAACCAGAATGGTAATTCTAGCGCTAAGTTCAATTCAATCGCTACTAAGAAGATCATCACACTGAAGACACCTGCTAAAACAAACATACGTGTTTTAACGTCTTTCACTGATTTAAAGATCAATGCGCTGATAGCGAATGAAACAATAGAATGTCCTAGTCCGAATACTAAGTCATACCAACCTAGACCAGATGCTGACATAAATACTGAGTTGACAAGTAATACACCGGCAACCACACCGATTCCGTATTTTTTGTCAAAAGCGAATAAGTGGTTCAACATTTCCGCGATACGGAATTGAATATTTCCAAATGCCATAAATGCTGTTAATGATGTAACGACCACATATAGCGCTGCGACGATTGCGTTAATCACAATCAATTTTGTTTTTTTATTTTGCATGTTACTGCCTCCTAGTTTTTTTATTGAGGGATGGTTTCGAACCTCATCGGCAAAAAATCGCCACGTGCTATTGTACTACAAACCGTTTCAGATTGGTAGTCATAGCATTAAAAATAACTAGCAAAATAAATTTATCTACTTTTAACATCACCCTTCTCCAATATAGTCTTTGAATTTCTTCTTGCACCGCTTGTGAGCTCCCTTGATGGACGTGACCGATTTATCGAAATGGTCCGCCATCTCCTCAAAGGTCGCACCATCCAATACTCCTAAAAATACATCTCTTTCAAAGCGGGAAAGGTGGTGGAAATATTCCTCCGCCTCTTCATGCAAAAGCACTTGCCGCTCGCACGAATCTACCGATGCCGAGAGCAATGCGAGTTCCGCCTTTTCTCCGCGAACGACTAACTCGTGTGGAATGAGCCGCTGCCGATGTTCCCTACGCAGGCACTCCACTGCTAGATTTTTCAAGCAGCGCTGGTAATAGCCGGCAAATGAGACGGCATGATTCTCATCATACTTATGCACCGCCCGAAGCATCATGATACGGGCTTCCTGCGCAAAATCGTCTTGATCCATTTCATGAAAAAAATAATGGTGATGAATGCTCATAATCAATGGATCAAAACGCCGCAATAATTCGGTGATTGCTTCCTCTTCATCCTCCTTTGCAAAATGGACAACCTCCGCTAACCCTTTTTCTTCCATAATTTATCCCCCTAATTTAGTGTCAGCTCTAGTATATCCGCGTAAATACACAAAAAACCTTGTCTTTCTCATAGAAAAACAAAGTTAAAGATGAATTGTTCGAATCGTTTGTTTTGAAAAGCCAACGTCGGATAAATTCCTGCCTCCTGTACAAAGAGCAATAGTCCCTATTCCTTTTCTCCGACCTTCTTGAAATAATGAACGCCATACATTTGGAAGAAATCGACTTTCAATTGTACAAATCGTTTCAAATCGCGTAATAACTGATATAACTGCGCACGTTTTTCGAAATCACAACGCGTTTGTGGCAGTGGTCGTTCGCGAAAATGTTCCAACAAGTCTTCAATGTCATCGATTAATTGACTCGCCGTATTTTGTTCCGCTAACTGCTGTGCGGTCTGTTTAAACATCCCCGACAGAATCGCCATCTCTTCTCCGTCCCAGCAGAACTCGTTTAAGTTAGCAGCCATGATTTCCAAGAGCTTGCTTTGATCGCGGCGCATTTCGAAATATTGATAATCGTAAGTCACTTCTTTGGTTAAATGATTTTCCTCTTCGAGTCGTACATATTCGCGTGCCTCGCTCAACTTTTCCTTCAACAACTGAAGCACTTCGCCATCATTTCTTCCATTTCCAATCGTCAGGAATCCTGACATCTTCAAGAGAACTTCACGCATTTTATCTTCAATTTCCTCTCGGACACGTTCGATTTCTTGGCGATACGATGGCATATACCAGTTCAGTAAAATCGCCACACCAGCCCCAATGGTGACAAGCAAGAGTTCATTGACGAAGAGGCTGAAAGTAAGTTGTTGCTGCGTCCAAAGGTGAATCACAAGGACGGTACTCGGAGCCACGCCGATATCCACTTTTAAGAGATACGCTAAAGGAATGTAGCAAAGAAGATACAACCCGAAACTCGTCACGTCAAATCCAAAAACAGCGAATATTCCCATTCCGATTACAAGCGCCAAAACGGCTGCCGCGAGCCTTTGCCCTGTAGCCGCAAGCGAAACTTTCTTCGTGTCCATGACACTGAGAATCGCAATAATGGCTGCCGCGGATGGCGTCGTTAAGTTCAGTGCCTGTGCCACGAGTAGCGCCACAAACGCCGATACAATGACCTTTGCAATTTTAAGCTTCATGCCTTTCTCCTTTCGACACTTTGTCTTTTGTGATGCGATGCCCCTCAAGAGCAAGCAGCGCGCGTTTTCGCTCCACACCTCCTGCATAGCCTGTTAATGCTCCTGTTGTAGCTACGACGCGGTGGCATGGTACAAAGAGACTGATTGGATTTCTTCCGATGGCTGTCCCCACCGCTCGCGAGGAAGTCTTTCGCCCTAGCTTTTCCTCGACACGTTCGGCCACGTCTTTATACGTCCACACGGTTTGATAGGGGATTTCTGTCAAGACGTCCCATACCGCTTTTTGGAAGGCTGTCCCTCCTACAAATGCAATTGGCACGGCAGAAGTTACATCGCCCACTCCTTGGAAATAGTCCTCCAGCGCCTGTTTCACAGTCTTCCACAACGGCAACGAATCGTCCCATACTGCGTCTTCCACAAAGGCGCACTCGTATTTTTGCCCTGCAAACCATAATCCCGTCAACGACTGCCCGTCACTAGATACAATTACGGTTCCTAATGGTGTTTCTATCTTCGTTAAAACCGCCATGGCGCACTCCCCTCGTTTTTCATTACAAATCTATTTTTCTATTATATAATATTTTCTATCGAATGAAATAGGAAAGGAGCACATTCATGCTCATTAACGAAGCCGTTTTACATATTTTAGATAAAAATTCAGGAAACTTACTCTTATCACAGGCGCCACTGCAACTGGGCGACCCATTTCTCATTGAATACATCACAAAACTCGTAGATAAAATCAAAAAAGGCGACCCACATATCGGTCAATTAGCTTCTAGCGAACCGCTTCTTGGGTATCTGGCAGATGAAAGCATTTCTTTCTTAGAAAAGACGCAACAGTTAGCCGATAAGCTCTTTGCTCTTATTGCTCCAGCAGAAGAAATCGGACCAGCGGATTACTTATTCTTTACAGGAACAAGCGATACAGGTGGTACACTATTTGGAATGATTCGCCTCGATTACAGTTCAAAAGTCACTCACTTTGTCGATTATGAAGGCGAAGCCGTTAGCAATACGATTTTACAAAATCACGCCATCTTACCAAACGCGACGCAAAAACCTTCGGAAGCTTTTATCGTGGATTTATCAAACGGAAACTACCACTTAATCGAGAAAAAAGTAGTGATGGAAGGCCAAAAGACTGCCTATTTCTCTGAAAAATTCTTAGAAATCACGGTACCAGTCACAACGAAAGAACAAATCAAGGAAATCAAAAAAACGGTCACTCATATCGCGAAAAAACACGACGAGGAACCGTACAAAGCGCTAGCAACGACGCAACAAGCCATCTTCCACCAGCTGGAAGAACAGGACGAAATCGATGCCGCAGCCATCTTCGATAAGGTGTTCGAGGAAAAACCACTCGCACGTGAAGCCGCACAGTTAGCCATCACCGAAGAACGCGTTCCAGAAAAAATTGCCGTAACGAACGTGCCAAAATACGAACGCAAATATAGCAAGCAAAAATTCAAACTGGACAACGGAATCGAAATTACCATTCCAAGTGAAATCTATGAAAACAAGGAAATGGTGGAATTCATTAACAATCCAGACGGCTCTGTTTCAGTACTGATAAAAAATATCGAAAGTATCTTAAATAAATTTAACGCGTAATACTATCTAACCTTAAACAAGAAACCTCCTAGAAAATTTCTAGGAGGTTTTCGCTTATAACGGCTTCTTCAATGGAAGGCCTGGTTTTCTTGGATATTTATTCGGTGTTTCCTTCGTCTTTAAAATCGTGACAACGTGACGGTTTCCGCCTTCATATGGCAAGTCGAAAGAGACATCCCCTTCTACTTTTCCGCCAAGAATCGCGATCGCTTTTTTCGCTTCTTCCAACTCTACTTCTGTATGCGCCGCTTTTAATGCAAGGAAATACCCATGCTTTTTCACGAGCGGCATGCAAAATTCGCTCAATACACTAAGTTTGGCAACAGCACGAGCAGTCACCACATCAAACGATGCGCGGAACTCCTTGTTTTGCCCAAAAGTTTCAGCGCGGTCATGGAAACATTGCACGTCTTTTAGCCCAAGCGTCTCCACTAATGTATTCAAGAAGATAATGCGTTTATTCAATGAATCCACAATCGTCACTTTCAAGTCTGGGAAGACGATTTTTAACGGAATACTTGGAAATCCTGCACCCGCCCCCACGTCGCAAAGCGTTTGGTCGGTCAATTCATGATGGAATCCAAGCGCCAATGAATCGTAGAAATGCTTCAAGTACACGCCCTCTTCATCCGTAATCGCCGTCAAATTCATCTTCTCATTCCATTCCACTAATAGATGGAAATATTGATCGAACTGCTTCTTTTGCTCGTCCGATAATGTAATCCCATGCACTTCTTGGAGTCTTTGATAAAATTCTTCTGGTTTCATACGCGCCTCCTTATTCTTGTACTTTAGCAATCTTGCCTTGTTCGATATAGACCATCAAGATCGATACGTCGGCTGGGTTCACCCCACTAATACGGCTCGCTTGCGCAATCGTTTCTGGTTGAATCAATTTCAAACGTTGACGCGCTTCGGTCGCAAGCCCATTAATCGCATCATAGTCGATATTGGCTGGAATACGTTTTGCTTCCATGCGTTTTAATTTCTCAACTTTTTCAATCGCTTTGGCAATATAGCCTTCATATTTAATCGAGATTTCTACTTGTTCTTTCACTTCACGAGAGACTTCCACCGTTTCACCAGCAAAGCCTACTAATTCGTCATAGCTTAATTCTGGACGTTTCAACAAGTCGCTTAAAAGGATGCCGTCTTTCAATTCTGCAGATCCTTTTTCGGCCAAGAACGCTTGTAATTCGGCAGTTGGTTTCAAGCGAATCGATTGCATGCGTTTGATTTCGGCTTCAATCGCTTCTTGTTTTGCTTGGAAGGCGGCGTAACGTTCGTCGTCAATCAATCCAAGCTCGCGTCCTTTTTCTGTTAAACGTAAATCGGCATTGTCATGACGAAGTAAGAGACGATATTCCGCACGAGAGGTCAATAGACGGTAAGGTTCTGTCGTTCCTTTTGTAACCAAGTCGTCCACCAATACGCCGATATACGCATCGCTTCGGCCAAGAATAAATGGCTCTTCTCCACGAATCTTACGTACGGCATTAATCCCAGCGTAGAGCCCTTGCCCCGCTGCTTCTTCATATCCACTCGTTCCGTTCATTTGTCCGGCAGTGAATAAGTTTTGGATAAGTTTTGTTTCAAATGTATTTTTCAATTGGTGTGGCACAACCACATCGTACTCGATGGCGTAACCCGTACGCATCATCTCCGCATTTTCCAACCCTTCCACGCTACGAATCATCTTGATTTGCACGTCTTCTGGAAGCGAAGTCGATAACCCTTGAATGTAGACTTCTTCCGTATTTTCCCCTTCTGGCTCTAGGAAAATTTGGTGACGAGGCTTGTCGCTGAAACGAACGATTTTATCTTCAATCGATGGGCAGTAACGCGCGCCGACCCCTTCGACAATCCCTGTAAACATCGGTGCACGGTGTAAGTTCTCACGAATCGTTTCATGAGTCCCTTCATTCGTATACGTTAACCAGCAAGGAATTTGGTCATAACGGTAATCTTCGTCTTTGGATGTAAAACTAAATAAGTTGGGCTTGTCATCCCCTGGTTGAATTTCTGTTTTACTGTAATCAATCGATGAGCCTTTGATACGTGGCGGAGTTCCTGTTTTGAAACGCGCCAATTCAAAGCCTAATTCGAGTAAGTTCTCTGATAATTTAATCGATGGTTGTGAGTTATTGGCACCCGATGAATATTTCAATTCCCCGATAATAATTTGACCACGAGAAGACGTTCCGGCTGTTAGAACAACCGCTTTTGAACGATAGATGGCACCTGTATTCGTGATAACCCCTTTACATAGGCCATCTTCAACAATCAATTCTTCCGCAATTCCTTGGCGTAAATCCAAGTTCTCTTGCTTCTCGATTGTCTTTTTCATTTCTTGCGCGTATAAATGCTTATCCGCTTGCGCACGTAAGGCACGTACGGCAGGGCCTTTCCCTGTATTTAGCATACGCATTTGAATATACGTTTTATCGATATTGCGACCCATCTCGCCCCCAAGAGCGTCGATTTCACGTACGACAACCCCTTTTGCAGGTCCTCCTACAGATGGGTTACATGGCATGAAGGCCACCATTTCTAAGTTCATTGTGAGTAATAATGTTTTTGCGCCCATACGTGCACTTGCTAGCGCCGCTTCACTGCCGGCATGACCTGCACCGACGACAACTACATCATAATTTCCAGCTTCGTAAGTTGTTACCATAGTCTCTCCTTTACTTTCTTTCTCCATAAAATTCTACATTGTGACTGACATATTCTCCCGCTTCATAGATGAATTTCGCAGAAAAGAACGGTTCATCCCCTAGAATCCACTCTAGGAAAATGCGGTCCCCTTCCCAAGACGGTTTCTGGAGGATTTCATCATACGGAACCCATTCCAGCGTCCCTTCTGGCGAATCAATCAACTCTCCTGAAAACTCCGTCACACGAAACACATACGTATACCAATCGTGCCCTGGGGTAAATTCCGGGAAGGTGATGATTCCTTTCATCTCCATCTTCGTAGCAGTCAGTCCTGTTTCTTCAAAAATCTCACGCACGGCACATTCTTCTGGAGTCTCTGCTGCTTCGAGCTTGCCACCAACGCCAATGTACTTGCCCTCATGGACATCGTTTGGCTTTTTGTTGCGTAATAACAGTAAAAATTCTTTGCCATTATCCAAATAACAAATGGTTGCTAGCATCGTCATCAGCATTTCCTCCTTGTGCCTTTTACTTCTATCGATGCGCCCGATCCTTTGGGAACATCACACGCTCGAATGAGGAGCGTTCAATCGTTCAGTCGTTCAGTCGTTCTCTCTTTATGAAAGAGAGAAAACGGAAATTCTTACGGATTCATTAGTAGCAGTAATGGGGAATAGCAACCAATGTGAATTACTGACTCTAGGGTTGTAACCCGTAGAGTCAGTTTGAAGCTTGGTAGGAATTGAGACGTAAGGCTCAATCCGATGCCCCATTACCGCTACTATGAAGAGTTCCGTAAAGAATTGAAGTTTGATCTCTTATTTCCCTAAACAGAACTGGCTGAACAATTGTGTTAACAGCTCGTCTTGAACAGTATCGCCTGTGATTTCGCCTAAGAGATCCCAAGCGCGGGTAAAATCGATCTGGATTAAATCGACAGGCATGCCCATATCGACCCCGTTCGCCACTTCTTGTAGCGCTTGTTCTGCCTTTTCAAGAAGCGCAATATGACGCGTGTTCGATAAGTACGTTGCGTCGCGTTCGTTCATTTGCCCTTGGAAGAAGTAATCGGCAATCTTTTCTTCCAATTGGTTGATGCCCTCTTTTTTGAGCATGGACGTTGTGATAATCTCGCTGTCTGTCGCGAATTCTTTGACCTTATCCATGTCAATTTTCGTTGGTAGGTCTGTCTTGTTTAATAAAATAATGCGTTTGAAGTCTTTCGTTTGTTCTAATAAGCGGAGATCTTCATCCATTAACTCTTCGCTTTGATTTAAAATCAAGAGCACGAAATCCGCTTCATTTAATGCTTTGCGGCTTCGTTCCACCCCGATTCGTTCAACAACGTCATCCGTTTCACGAATTCCCGCCGTATCAATCAGCTGGAGCGGCACGCCTCGAACATTCACGTACTCTTCGATTGTGTCACGAGTCGTTCCAGCGATATCCGTTACGATGGCTTTTTCTTCGCGTAATAACACGTTCAACAGACTCGATTTCCCTACATTTGGACGTCCAACAATAGCGGTCTTCAATCCGTCACGCAAGATTTTTCCTTGGCTTGCCGTGTTTAGCAAAGCGCGAATCCCTTGTGAGACTTGCTGCGTCTTCTCACGCAACAGTTGTAAGGTCATTTCTTCCACGTCATCGTATTCCGGATAGTCGATATTCACTTCCACTTGCGCTAAGGTGTTTAAGATTTCTTGTCGTAAATTCTGAATTAACTTCGAGAGTTCTCCGTCGAGTTGGCGCATCGCCATTTGCATCGATTTATCCGTTTTAGCACGAATTAAATCCATTACGGCTTCTGCTTGCGACAAGTCGATACGTCCATTCAAGAAGGCGCGTTTTGTAAATTCACCAGGCTCCGCCAGGCGTGCTCCCATGCGAAGAACGAGTTGTAAGATGCGGTTAATCGCCACAATCCCACCGTGACAGTTGATTTCCACAACATCCTCACGCGTAAAAGTCTTTGGTGCGCGAAGCACCGTCACCATCACTTCATCAATGACTTCATCGTTCTTTGGATCCACGATATGCCCATAGTGAATCGTATGACTTGGCTGTTCTTTTAATCGTTTGTCTTTCAATCGATACACTTCGTCAGCAATGCGAATCGCATCATCCCCACTAATACGAACAATCCCGATAGCCCCTTCGCCAGGCGCTGTTGAAATCGCCGCAATGGTATCAAATTCTGTCTGCATACTATCCCTCACTTCCGTTTCATTGCACAAAAAAAGTGCACACTCCACCCCTTCCTCTTCTAGGGTGGCTCGCACTTTGACTGCTAACCGATATTCTCAAAGAGATTATACACTATTTTCCTTAGAATTCATAGGCAGAAAGATAGATTGGATAAATTTCCAGCATTTTTTATTTTCTTTGTAAAATTCTATAGTTCTCGTTGCACTCTTTCTCAAAACAAGATACAATTTCCCTATGAATAAAAAGGAGGATTCCTATGACAGTAGAACATCCATTTAACAAAATCGTAGAAGGTATTGGAGTTTCTGATATTCGTCAATTCGACGCAGAAGTTTCTTCGATTCCTGGCATTATCAAATTAACACTTGGAGAACCAAACTTTGACACACCTGAGCATATTAAAGAGGCGGCTATCCAAGCGATTAAAGACAACCACTCACACTACACACCAAACTCAGGGATTCCTGAACTGAGACAAGCTGCGGCTGATTATTACAACAAGAAATTTAATTTCAATTACACTGGAGACCAAGTCATCACAACCATCGGAGCCACAGAAGGGATTGCGGCAAGCTTACAAGCCATCTTAAACCCTGGCGACACAGTCATCGTGCCAACACCAGTCTTCCCACTCTACTTGCCAATCACGTTGGTAAACCAAGGAAACTTCATTACGGTGGACACAAGTAACGACGGCTTTGTTTTAACAGCGGATAAATTACGCGAAACCATCGAAGCAAACCCAGATAAAAATTTCAAAGCGGTGGTTCTAGTATACCCAAGTAACCCAACAGGCGTGACTTACTCTAAAGAACAATTAGAAGACTTAGCCGAAGTCATTAAAGAGCACCAACTATGGGCGCTTTGCGATGAAGTATACGCTGAATTAACATACGACAAGACTCACTACTCTCTTGCGAACATTTTACCGGACCAAACGATTGTCATCACTGGTTTATCAAAATCACACGCAATGACAGGATGGCGTATCGGATTCATCTTAGGGCCAACACACTTCATGAACGAAGTCGTAAAAACTCACCAATACATGGTGACAGCTCCAACAAGCTTTGCGCAATACGGAGCGCTTGCGGCGATGTTACACGGCCAAGATGACTGCGCGAAAATGATGGTGGAATATAGCGAACGTCGTGACTATCTTGCGGCTGAGTTGAAGAAACTTGGCTTCGAAGTAGCAAGTCCTGACGGAGCATTCTACTTATTCGCTAAAATTCCTGCAAAATGCGGCACTGACTCATGGGCATTCGTTCGTGACCTTGCTCCAAAGGCAAAAGTAGCGCTCATTCCAGGAGTATCTTTCGGACCTGGTGGCGAAAGCTATGTTCGTTTCAGTTACGCTGCTTCAATGGAAAACTTAAAAGAAGTTGTTGCTCGTTTAACAACTTACTTAGCAAATATCTAAAACTATGAAAGGCGAAAAAGACCATATATGGTCTTTTTCGCCTTTATAGCTTATATACTATATCGTTTTTATTTTAAAAAATGCAGAGGAAGAACACGCAATTACCATATATGGTAATTGCGTGTTCTTTCTTTCTGAAACTTTTTTCATTTCCTATTGTAATAAACTATTCGACTTGATAAAAACTGTACTTAGCATTCGATGGTGAATCAAATAAAAGAGCTAAAAATTATCATATATGATAATTTTAGCTCTTTTCCTTATTTCCAAATACTGTCGATAAAAGTGTCGCGACCTGAAAGTCCGCGGTAACGTTTATAATGTTCTGGATCCTTCTTGTAGAAATCTTGATGATATTCTTCTGCAGGATAGAAAGTGCTTGCAGGCTCGATTTTTGTTACGATATCTTTTTTGAATCGTCCGCTCGCTTGCAAGGCTGCTTTTGAAGCTTCCGCAATCTTTCTTTGTTCCTCGGAATGATAGAAGATAACTGGGCGGTATGAATCTCCACGGTCCACGAATTGTCCCATTGCATCCGTTGGGTCCGTTTGTTGCCAGTAGACTTCTACGAGTTTTTCATAAGGGAATACTTCTGGGTCGAACGTGATTTGCACGGCCTCTGTATGTCCTGTTGTTCCGCTACACACTTCCTTGTATGTCGGATTTTCTTTGTGGCCGCCTGTGTATCCTGAGACAACAGACTCGATTCCTGGTTGGCTGTCAAATGGCTTCACCATGCACCAGAAACAACCTCCTGCAAATGTAGCAATTTCTTTTGCCATGTGTATTCCTCCTACTCTTGTTCCGGGTTCAACGAAACATCTTCCCCGAAAATGCGCATCTTAATCGCGACACCTGTTCTTGTGCCTGCCAATCCACCGAGTCCCGTTTCACGGAGTTCTCGTGGCATTCTCACCCCGATACTGCGCATCGCTTCGATGGTTTCATCGGCTGGAATCACGTTTGTAATTCCCGCAAGCGCCATGTCTGCGGCAATCAAGGCATTTCCTGCACCAATCGCGTTCCGCTTCACGCACGGTACCTCTACAAGACCGGCTACAGGGTCACAAACGAGTCCTAGTAAGTTTCCGAGCGCTGTCGCAAAGGCTTCGGAACTCTCTTGCGGCGTTCCACCAGCTGCTTCAACGGCTGCAGCTGCGGCCATCGCGCTGGCACTTCCGACTTCGGCTTGGCATCCACCTGTCGCCCCGGCAATCATCGCGTTATTGGCTACGACCATCCCAAAGGCTGCCGAAGTAAAGAGGAATCGAACTTGTTGTTCATGGTTCAAGTTCATTGTATCGGCAATCGAGAACACAACGCCCGGTAAGGTTCCACTCGCTCCTGCTGTTGGAGTCGCACACACAAGACCCATTGCTGCGTTCACTTCATTTGTTCCAAGCGCGTATTGTACCCCCGCTAGAATACTATCGCCCGACAATGTTTTCCCACGTTCACGATATTTCTTCATCTTCAACGCATCGCCACCCGTTAAGCCTGTTGGAGAGAACACACCCTCTCCTTCCACGCTTCGTTCAACGGCGTTCTTCATCGTTTGTAAGTTTTTTTCCATTTTCTCCCAGATGTACTCACGACTTTGCTGGGTCATTTCCATTTCTTGTTCAATCATGATTTCCGAAATGGGCTTCTTTTGTTCTGTTGCTAATGCTACCAATTCTTTAATGGTCGAAAACATTGCAAACTTCCTTCCTTATCATCACGCAAACATATAGATGTCATGCGTTTTTCTTAATGTTTGTATTTGTTCTTTTAATTCTGGGGATAATAAATCAGCAAGCTCATATCCCATCATTTGGCTATCTTCTGTCATTTCCACTCGTTGTTTTGAAATGGTAATGCCATGCTCATGTAGTAAATTGTAGAGAACAGGCATTTCCCCGAGAGAAACCACTTCAAGTAAAACCGGAAGCGGACCTGAAAGATCCATCTTAAAGCCATCCACCTCGATGTACTTCACTTCCACTGCTCCGCCACCAACAGAGGTCCCAATGAGGCGAATCGTACGTTTCTCGTCGCTCAAGGTCAAATCCGCAGTATTGGCGTGATTCACAGGGCTTGGTTCTTTTCGCTCGACAAATTCAATATGCATCCCTTGGGATACAGCAATCTCAACGGCACGCGGCACGCGCTCGTCATCTGTCGTAAAGCCTAAAATTCCGCTAATAATCGCAAAATCCGTTCCGTGTCCCTTATGCGTTTCGGAGAATGATTCGTAATAGTCGCATCGCACATTCTTTGGTGTGCCTCCGAACAATTGTCTCGCAAGAGCACCGATTGCAATCGCTCCAGCTGTATGTGAAGAAGAAGGGCCCACCATAATCGGACCAATAATATCAAAACAACTCTTATAATTTTGTACTTTATTTCCTTCCATGTCGGCTATCCTTTCTTTGCTTTACTATCGTATCAGTATCCGCCTTTAATGTAAATTATTTTTGGCCGGCAACTCGTATAGCGTATGCATCGAGTAAGATTCTGCTGATGACTTGTAGTGGCAAACGCGAGCGTACTTCATAGTCTGGGAAATACGAACTCTCAGATTTATAGCCAACAAACGTGATATCACTGAGTCTTGCTAGAGGACTCGCTCCATTTGCGGTCAGTAAAATAACCGGCACTTCATTTTGTTGGCAAACACGCGCTGCTTCCACCAATTCTTCGGTATGCCCATTTAACGAGATAATAATCGCCACATCTTGGGCATTTAAACGGTGGCTGATGGTTCGGATAATATTTGGATCCACATACTGTTCGCAAGTACGTTCCAAAAGGTGCAATTTAATTTCCATTTCGCTGGCAATCATTTCGCTGAGTCCTCGAGAAAATAGAAATACTCGTTGTGCCCCAAAAATCGCTTGAACAGCATCCTCAATCGTTTTACTGTCCAGCTGTTCAATCGTCCGACGCACTTCCTGCTCGTTTTTCACAACAACTGCTTGAATTTTTTTGTCAACAGCTTCCAAACTGTTGAAGGTGGATAACTCTTCATTTGTAAAACGGTATTGTTTTTTTAAATCATGTTTAAAACTCGTAAAACCGTCATATCCTAGTTTCTTCATGGTTCGCACAATAGACGCAGTAGAAACATTTGCATCCTGACTCAACTTCACGATGGAAATAGAAGGGATCTCTTCTAGATGTTCCTCGATATAAGCGAGTAGATATTTTTCCGTATTCGTTAAACCTTGCGTGTTGAACATGCGAACTCCTCCATTTTGTAAAGATTTACAAATGTTAACCTCATTTTAGAAAACATTTACAACCTGACGTATGTAATAATAAGTATAGCAAAAAAAGCTTGGAGGTGAAATGATGATTTATACGTGCACGATGAATTTAGCCATCGATTTGTTCATTAAAACTGCGCAAATGCTACCGTCTGAAGTGAACCGAACCGACGAGGCTGTTTACATGCCAAATGGAAAAGGCGTAAACGTCAGCTTCATCTTAAAGGAACTCGGAATTGATAGCACCGCCACTGGTTTTAAAGCAGGTTTTACTGGCCAATTTATCGAGGAAGAACTGCAAAAGGCAGGTATCCAAACACAATTCGTCACGGTGGACGGAATTACTCGCATCAATGTGTTCACGCAAGTTGTGGCCACAAACGAAGAATTCAAACTCGTCAACCAAGGCCCAAGTGTAACACCCAAACAAGAAGCGTCCCTTCTTGCTATTGTGGAAAACATGAACGCAGACGATATTTTGTTTGTTTCTGGAAGTCATCCTGAAGGTATCACACGTGCCACTTACGAGAACATCGCAAAAGCGTCGCAGCAACGTGGCTTTAAGTTTATTCTCGACACTTCCGCTAGTTTTGTACCTGAATTATTAGGCTATAAACCATATCTCATCAAACCAAATGATGAAGAATTAGCTGAATGGTTTGGCTTGAAAGACATTAGTCTGGAGGAAATTAAAGACTGTGGTCGTAAACTCCTCGAGCAAGGTGCTCAAAACGTTATCGTTTCTTTAGGAGACAAGGGAGCCATTCTCTTCACACCAACTGAAACGATTCATGTCACAGCACCAAACGGCGAAGTTGTCAATACTGCCTGTGCAGGAGATACACTTCTTGCAACCTTCGTAGGAAGCCAGTTGCAAGGTTTATCCGATGAAGAAGCACTGATCAAAGCCGTCGCAGCGGGAAGCTCAACCGCGTTTAGACCTGGTTTGACAGACTTCAAGGACGTTCCTACATTAATGCAACAAATCAAACGAGTATCCTAACTCGGGAAAATAAAGGAGGAAATACAATGACAAAATATGATATTATCGCTGCCACTGGGTGTCCGACAGGAATTGCGCACACTTATATGGCACAAGAAGCGCTCGAGCAAGCCGCTAAAAAAGCAGGAGTAACAATTAAAGTCGAAACACACGGACAAATCGGTGTCGAAAACGAATTGACTCCAGAAGAAATCGCAAATGCAAAAGCAGTCATCATCGCTGCTGACAAGGACGTTCAACCACAACGTTTCGTAAACAAAAAGATTATCGACGTTTCAGTTGGACAAGGAATTAAAAATGCCGACGAATTAGTCGCACAAGCTCTTCGCGGAGAAGGTGTTGTGAAATACCACTCTGACGATGCAGCTGTTGAAGCTTCAGAAGCTCCACAATCTTCTAACGTTGGTAAGAGCTCTATTGGTCGTGAAATTTACAAGCACTTGATGAACGGTGTATCTCACATGCTTCCATTCGTTGTTGGTGGTGGGGTTCTAATCGCGATTTCATTTGCCGTATTCGGAATTTACTCATTCGATCCAAATCACGAAACATACAATGCCTTTTCTGCTCAATTAAAAGAAATTGGTGGATTAGCAATGGGCTTGATGACTCCGGTTCTTGCAGCCTACATTGCACAAAGCATTGGGAACCGTCCTGCTTTAGTGAGCGGTTTTGTCGCAGGTTTAATGGCAAGTAACGGGGGCGCCGGATTCCTTGGCGGTATCGTCGGTGGTTTCTTCGCAGGTTACTTAGTGGTTCTTTTAGAAAAATTATTCAAAGGACTACCAAAAACATTAGATGGTCTTAAAGCTATTTTCTTATATCCTTTATTAGGCGTATTCATTACTGGTTTATTTATGAGTGTCATTGTTAGTCCAATGGCTGGTATCAACCAATCATTAATGGACTTCTTAAAAGGATTCCAAGATTCAAACCCAGTTCTTTTAGGTCTTGTAATCGGATGTATGTGTGCCTTTGATATGGGTGGCCCAGTAAACAAAGCCGCATACGTTACAGGTACAGTTCTTCTTGGTGAAGGAAATACAGCATTCATGGCTGGGGTTTCTGCAGCATGTATCGCTCCTCCACTTATCACAACTGTTGCCGTATTATTATTCAAAAACCGTTTCGATACAAACGAACGTAATGCTGGTTTAGTTAACTTCATCTTAGGCTCAACTCACATTACTGAAGGGGCTATTCCTTTCGTTGCCAAAGATCCACTTCGCGCAATGCCTTCAATGATGTTAGGTTCTTCAATCGCTGCAATCTTAACTTACTTATTCGGCGTACAAGTACCTGCTCCTCACGGTGGATTCTTAGTATTACCAGTTGTAACACATCCATTCTTATGGGTATTAGCCATTGCAATTGGTTCTGTTGTCGGCGGTCTTGTTCTTGGAGCAACTCGTAAACCACTTTCTGAATAATCGAATTTTAGAAAGAACTTAGGAGGTTGAAAATGTTAATTAGTAAAGAATCTATTTTCTTAAATGAAAATCTTACTTCTCAAGAAGAAGTATTTCACTTCATCGCTCAAAAAGCCGTAGCACTAGGTGTTTCAGCAGACGAAAACGCCGTGTACAACGGACTTGTAGAGCGTGAACAACAAGGAACAACAGGAATGATGGACGGATTTGCAATTCCACATGCGAAATCAAGCGCCATCACGAGTCCAAAAATCGTCATTGTTCGCCTTAATGATGGAATTGACTGGAACAGCATGGATGGAAAACCAACTTCATTCATCTTCAGCTTATTAATTCCAGATGGCGAAGCAGGAACGACTCACCTTAAATTATTAGCAACCGTAGCTCGAATGCTCATGAAAGCTGATGTCAAAGAAGCTTTATTAGGTGCTACAACTGCTGAACAGCTTGAAGAAGTATTAAATAGTCATTTAGCAGGCTAACCCACTCTCCAGGAGAGAAAGCACAAAACAGCTCTCTCCTGGTATTTTTATTTCATTCCCCGAAATTCAGTTGAAACTCCGCATAATCCCTCTATTTTTCGCCAAACGCTATTGACGAATGCACTAAAAAATCTTACAATGGTATTAACTGGTAGTGACCAGTTGTAGAAGAGTTTTTTACGAAAGGAGGAACCGATATGGTAGCCAAACCTTCTCCACTCTACTCAACACTGAGTTTAGCGTTGATCGACTTCATTAAGACCAAGGGAAAAGCACACGAAAAAATGCTTTCGGAGCGCGAAATTACAAAGGTCTATAATGTCAGTCGCACCACCGTTCGAACAGCGTTGAAGGAATTGGAGACGCTTGGATATATTTATAAGCGTCATGGAAAAGGCACGTTCATTTCAACGCAATGGAAAGAACGCCAAAACTTGCTGGAAGGCTACAGTTTCACGGAACAGATGAAGGAACTCGGCAAAGTCCCTTCCACGAAAATTACTTCGCTGGATTGTTACGAAGCCGATGAATTTATCGCTCCACTCGTTGGAATCGAAGCTGGCGACAAGCTCTTTCGTCTGAAACGCATTCGGTATGCAGATAGCATTCCACTCATGAAAGAAACAACTTTCTTACCATACGACGTCTTCAAAACCTTAACGAAGACCCAGTTAGAAGGCCAATCTTTATATGAAGTGTTTGCGAATGATTTTAATCAGCAAATCCACTACGCCGACGAAGAATTCTCAGCGAGCATTCTCACGCCGGAAGAAGCGGAAGTCTTGGATGTGGATCCGCACAGCGCTTGTTTACGGTTTATGCGAACCACATTAAATCCTGAAAATCGCATCATCGAATATACGATCAGTGTTGCCAGAAGCGACCAATTCTTCTACAAAGTAAGACACTATCGCACAAACAACTAAAAAAATATTTGGAGGGTATTATGTTTCAATTTTCAACAAGTCAATTAGAAGCGTTATCTGCAGAAATTACAACGCGCGAAATTCGCCAACAACCAGAATTGTGGAAAGAAGCTTTTGATTACTACAAAGCAAACTTAGAACGCATTACTGCTTTCTTAAACAACTTACCTGAAGGTCGCCTTCGCGTGATTTTCGCAGGTGCGGGTACATCACAATATGTGGGAGATACAATTCTTCCTTACTTAAAACGTACAGGAAATGAAGACCGTTTTGATTTCCAATCTGTCGGAACAACAAACCTTGTAAGCAATCCACATGACTACTTCAAAGCAGAAATTCCTACAGTGCTTGTTTCATTTGCACGTAGCGGTAACTCACCAGAAAGTCTTGCCAGTGTGCAACTTGGCCAACAAATCGTGCGCGACTTCTATCAAATCACGATTACTTGTGCGCCAGAAGGAAAATTAGCCGTTGCTGCCAAAGACGACACAAACAACTTACTCTTAATGATGCCAGACCGCTCTAACGACGCTGGTTTTGCGATGACAGGAAGCTTCACATGTATGACTCTTACAGCCCTTCTTGTTTTCGACGAAGCACACTCACTTGAAGAAAAAGAAGGTTTCGTGAAAGCCATCCGTCAAATGGGTACAAGCGTTCTAGAACGTGAAGACGTGATTCAACATTACGTGAACTTAGACTACAACCGCGTGATTTACTTAGGTTCTGGTTCTCTCAGCGGCCTTGCTCGCGAAGTTCAATTGAAGATTCTTGAATTGACTGCTGGACAAATCGCAACAGCCTTCGATTCTTCAATGGGATTCCGTCACGGTCCTAAATCATTTGTAAACGCCTCTTCTCTAGCCTTCGTATTCGTATCAAACGACGACTATACTCGTCAATACGACATCGACATCTTAAACGAATTACATGGTGACCAAATCGCACGCCTCGTTCTTGCGGTTGGAGTGGACGCAGAAAGTGACTTTGAAGGTCTATCATTCAACTTCGATAAAGAATATCGTTTCGTTCCAGATGCTTACCTTGCACTTCCATATGCAGTATTTGGACAAACAGTTTCTCTTCTTTCTTCTATCAAAGTTGGAAATAAACCAGACACTCCTTCACCAACAGGCACTGTAAACCGTGTCGTTAAAGGAGTAACGATTCACCCATTAGAAGCATAAATAACTTTATTGAAAAGAGATGATCCTATGACAACTTATATTTATGCCAAAGCATTTTATTTTGAAGACGAAGTGAAAGGCCCAGGGTACCTACCAATCTTAGATAATGGAACTTTCGGAGCCTTCCAAACCGAAAAACCAGAAAGCGGCGCTAGCGTCATTGACTACGGCAACTATCAAATTGCCCCAGGTCTTGTAGATACACATATCCACGGATTCAAAGGCGCTGACGTAATGGATAACGACGTAGAAGCACTTCGCACCATTTCAGAAGGACTTCCTTCATGCGGGGTTACTTCATACTTACCAACAACTTTAACCGCATCTCGCGAATTATTAGCGGATGTCTGCCAAACAATTGGCGATAACGCCACAACACTTGGCGGCGCTAAAATCAGAGGGATTTTCCTAGAAGGTCCATTCTTCTGTGAAAAATACAAAGGCGCGCAAAACCCTAAATACATGGGCGACCCTAAATCTGAAATTTTGGATGAATGGCAAGAACGCGCTGGCGGTTGGGTGAAGAAAATCGCGATTGCGCCTGAACGTAAAGGTGCCGTTGATTTCATCAAACACGCGAAAACAAAAGACATCTATGTTGCTCTTGCACATACAGATGGTACTTACGAAGATTGTAAAAACGCCGTTGAAGCCGGTGCAAACATCTTCGTTCACACATACAATGGAATGCGCGGCTTACACCACCGCGAACCAGGTGTTGTCGGTGCGGCACTCACATTGCCAAACGTATTCGACGAACTCATCTGCGACGGCCACCACGTTAACCCAGTGAGTGCAAGTATCGTGATGAAATGTTGCGGTCACGACCATGTAGCCCTTATTACAGACTGCATGCGTGCGGGCGGTATGGGCGAATGCGAATCGATGCTTGGAGAATTCCCTGTTATCGTGAAAGACGGTACGGCTCGCTTGAAAGACGGCGGTAGCCTTGCTGGAAGTATCTTAGAACTCATCCAAGGGGTTCAAAACGTTGTGAAATGGGGCATTGCGACTCCACACGAAGCAATTACAATGGCTAGCCTTGTCCCTGCAAAATCAGTCGGTATCGACGACGTTTGCGGACGCATCGACCCAGGGTATGCAGCGGACTTCATCGTATTAGACGATGAGTTACAACTCAAAGCGACTTACTTAGACGGTAAGCCATATTTCGAAGCTTAATAAAACAAAAACAACTTAAGGAGTGTTATTATGTCAAAATTAGTATTAACAAAAGGAAAATATGATCACTTAGTAAAACTTTCAAACAACAACCATGTCATCGGTGCTTTAGCGATTGACCAACGTGGTTCATTGAAAAAAATGATTGCTGCAGGAAACCCAAATGTAAAAGGTGACGAAGGCATCATCCGCTTCAAAGAATTAATTTCTGAAGAATTAACAAAATTCTCTTCTTCAATTCTTTTGGACCCAGAATATGGTCTTCCAGCTGCAAAATTACGCCACGAAGACTGCGGACTTTTAATCTCTTACGAAAAAACTGGTTACGATGCAACTGAAATCGGCCGCTTACCAGACTTACTTCCAATCTGGTCTGCAAAACGTATTAAAGAGTTAGGCGCTGACGCTGTGAAAGTTCTTTTATACTATGATATTGACGAAGATCCAGCCATCAACGACATCAAACATGCATGGGTGGAACGTGTTGGTAGCGAATGTGTGGCAGAAGATATTCCATTCTTCTTAGAAATTGTTTCTTACGAAGCAAGTGACGACGATGTGAAATCAGCGGCATACGCTAAAGTAAAACCTCATAAAGTAAACGACGCAATGAAAGTCTTCTCTGACCCACGTTACAACGTTGACGTATTAAAAGTGGAAGTTCCAGTAAACATGAACTTCGTAGAAGGCTTCACTAAAGAAGGCGTTGAACCTGTTTATACTCGCGAAGAAGCGTTACGTTTATTCAAAGAACAATCTGAAATCACTCACTTACCATTCATCTTCTTAAGTGCTGGTGTTTCTGCTGAATTATTCCAAGAAACACTACGCTTTGCGAAAGAAGCTGGTTCTACTTTCAATGGTGTGTTATGTGGTCGTGCAACATGGAAAGATTCTGTAGCTGTGTTTGCGTCTGAAGGGGAAGAAGCTGGTCGTGCGTGGTTGGCAAATCAAGGACGTAAGAACATCGAGGACCTTAATGTTGTTCTAGATGAAACTGCAACTCCATGGTTAGATCGTGCAGAAGTAAAATAAACAAACCAATGAATAAATAAGAGCGTTGCTCTTAAACACCTAGGATTTTCTCATACGAGTAGTAATGGCTGTACCGGTCTGAGCCAAGGTCTCAGACCTCTCGAGCCTCAAACAGACTCTAGGAAATTTCATTTCCTGAGTCTGTAATTCGCATCGAGTACACTCGCGACTACTACTCGTATAGAATCCTAGGTGTTTTTTTCGCAACGCTCTACTTTTTTACTTCTTCTAACCATGGATTGCGGAGAAGGATGAAAGATAAGAAAAAGGCCGGGCGAAAAAAATCGCTCGGCCTTTTTGGGGTTGATTATTTTTTGATGCTGTATTTTGTGCCTTCGAGGGATGCTTGTAATGCGTCGACGCTTGCGTCTCCTTCGACTGTGGCTACTTTTGTTTCTAGGCTCACTTCAACGTTTGTTACGCCTGGGACGTTTGAGAAGCGTTCTTTTACTGTGTTAGCACATCCTGCGCATTTGATTCCTTCTAAATTGTATTCTTTTTTCATAAAAAATCTCTCCTTTATCGTTATGCTTTCCAGCGTTTTAATCTTAGGGCGTTGAGGACAACGGATACGGAACTGAAGCTCATTGCGGCTCCGGCAATCATTGGGTTGAGGAGTGGTCCGCCAAAGAGGTGAAGAACTCCCATCGCAAATGGAATTCCGATAACGTTGTAGGCAAATGCCCAAAATAGATTTTCTTTAATATTACGGATGGTTGCGCGGCTAAGTTTTAACATCGCTGGCACATCCATCAAGTCGCTCTTCATTAAGACGGCGTCTGCAGATTCGATGGCTACGTCTGTTCCGGTACCGATTGCGATACCAACTTGTGCTTGTGCAAGAGCTGGGGCATCATTGATACCATCCCCCACCATCGCCACAATATAGCCTTCTTCTTGTAATTTTGAGACATAATTCGCCTTATCTTGCGGTAAAACTTCACTAAATACGCGGTCAATCCCCACTTCAGCAGCAATCGCTTGTGCAGTACGTTCGTGGTCCCCTGTCATCATGGCTACTTGAATGCCCATTTCATGTAGGGTTTGGATGGCACGCGCGCTGCTTTCTTTTACAGTATCCGCTACAACAATCAAGCCTTGTACGGCATCGTTATAGCCGATATAGAGCGGTGTTTTTCCTTGTTCGGCAAAATGATTGGCTTTGTCGTTCATCTCAACATTGGCAAGACCATTTTCTCGCATCCATTTTTCATTACCAAGGAAGACGAGTGTTTCACCAACGTGGCCTTTAATCCCAAAACCAGGAATGGCTTCGAAGTTCGTCACTTCATCAAATGCAGCCCCTTGTTCTTTGGCTTTGGCAACAATCGCTTCACCAAGAGGGTGTTCTGACGCCACTTCAAGGCTAGCAGCTAGGCGAATGAGGGCATCTGCATCGGTAGAATCGGCAGTGACCACATCTGTGACAACAGGAGTTCCGTTTGTGATGGTTCCTGTTTTGTCGAAAACAACCATATTCACGTGGTTAGCTTCTTCCAACGCTTCCCCGCTCTTAAGAAGGATTCCATTTTCGGCCCCTTTACCAGTCCCAACCATGATAGCAGTTGGTGTCGCAAGTCCTAATGCACATGGGCAGGCGATGACGAGGACTGAGATAGTAATCGTGAGGGCAAATACCCATGATTCTTGTCCAAGGAAATACCAAGCAAGTCCAGAAACAAGAGCTAATCCAATGACGATTGGAACGAATACTCCAGAAACCTTGTCGGCCAGTTTTGCAATCGGCGCTTTAGATCCTTGTGCTTGTTCGACTAACTGAATGATTTGAGAAAGGGCTGTGTCTTTCCCGATTTTTGTTGCTTTTAGAATGAAAGAACCTGTCTTGTTTAAACTTGCCCCAATCACTTCATCGCCAACTGCTTTCGATACTGGAATACTTTCCCCTGTTAACATCGATTCGTCAACGGTTGAGTTTCCTTCTGTCACGACGCCATCGACTGGAACTTTTTCACCCGGTTTGACACGAATGAGGTCGCCCACTTGCACTTCTTCTACAGGAACTGCTACTTCTTGTCCGTCGCGTAAAACCGTCGCCATTTTAGGAGCAAGGCCTACGAGCGTTTGAATCGCCATGGATGTTTTCCCTTTTGACACGTCTTCGAAGTATTTTCCAAGTGTGATTAAGGTTAAAATAACGCCGGCTGATTCGTAGTAAAGGTTCATCGCAAAATGCGCATGGCCTTCTAATACGTGGTACGTTCCGTAAAGGCTATAAAGGAACGCAGCGCTTGTTCCAAGTGCGACTAAGCTGTCCATGTTCGGATGTCCTTTAGACAAGGCCTTAAATCCATCCACGAAGAAACGACGTCCGAGCCAGATAATTGGGAGAGAGAGCGCCAATTGAATCAACGCGTAGCTAACTGGACTTTGCATTGGGCTTAGAAAGGCTGGCATTGGAATTCCAACCATATCCGCCATTGCGATAAAGAGAAGTGGCACGGTGAAAATCGCTGAAATGGTTAGGTTTCGCTTCATTTCTCTTAAGTGCGCTTCTTTCTTTTCGTTCTTTTCTTCGAGTTCTTCTTCCACTGATTTGCCACGAGGGCGAGCGCCGTATCCCACACCATCGACCACTTTGGCGATGTCTTCAGGGGTCACGCTATCGTTTGCTTCAACAGTCATGATCTCGGTTGCCAAGTTGACGCTAGCTTTAGCAACGCCTGGAATTTTGCTGACGGCATTCTCGATCGTCATGGCACATGAAGCACAACTCATTCCTTCAATAATGTACTCTTTTTGTTTGCTCATTACTTTCACCGCTTTCGTTTACATTTGTAATTTACATTGTTAGTTTACACCAGTAATCTACAAATGTCAACAAGAAAGTTTGAAAAAATTTTTTTGAATAAAAAAACTCAAGCCAACAGCGATTCTGCCAGCTTGAGTTTGGGTGTAATCTATTTATTTTGCTGAAGATAAAATTTCTTCTATCGTAGTTTCTCTCTCTTCGATTAAATCGTAAAAGCCAACATGAACACCCTCTTCATATAGCCAACATAAATCTGTCCCATACGGTGCTTCGAAAATCTCAAACATTACTGGAGCAATCTCATAAATGGAATCGGCTCCTAGAATTTTGAAATTGGCTGCATCTGAAAGATACTCTTCATCATCTTCAATGGATAGTAGATTCCATCCGTTCAATGGTGGGGTTATAGATTGATCACGAAAAGTATATCGAATCGGCTTGCCCTCAAGAATATTATTCGAAACAATAAAACCACCAAAATCACTATTATTAATCATTGTACGCCTCCATTCAATTAGGAATTAACAACATTGATGCAAAAACCAAGTTGAAGATTCCATATACTTCTTCAATAAAATCTATCCTAGTTTCCTTACCTCAGACTATTCTCTTTTTTTCTAAGGAAGAAGTTATTTGCTACTCTGTGGCATCATCCCAGAGGGGGGGATGGATATTGAGGAGCCCAACCATTGGAAATATAGTACTTGTTTCTTGAAACAGTATGTTCTAATAACTCCATAAATTTTTCTTTTGCTTCTTTAAAATTAGTATACTCAAAAATCTTTCCTTTCTCAGCTCGATCCCTTGTTAGATATACCTCATATTTTTCAGTTTCATTATTGAACTCAATTCGCGTTTCCCATTCTGAGAGACCATGCTCATTAAAAACTGAGTATCGTAAACTTTCATAACCTAATTCTTTAATTTCTTTCAGAATATTTTCTCTAAGTAATTCCATCTTTTTCATCTCTTCACCTTATTGAGACTAAACTTGCTGGCTGCTGAGGAGGATGCATACCCTCCTATCAGGTTCCCTAAAAAGTTTGCAATTTGAGCATCCTCTTCGCTTCCACCTACAAGCTTGGTCCCATGATAGGCAACCTGACCCGTTGTATAGAGATTCATTACTCTTAGAATACAACATAATTATACAAAGTCTAATTGAATAGTTTGATTGCTCTCCATTTTTTTAGCTGTATTAATAATATTTTCTATTTCTCTTTGAGTTATCGGAAGATTCTCATGAGGTGGCTCCCATTGTGTCATACTATCTTTATAAACAACAAATTTTTTATTGATCAGCAATTCTCCTTGTGCTTTTAAGAGGAAACCATTCTCTAAATCAAAAGTAATTGTTGATCTTGTTCCTGTAATTTTCATTTCTACCTCTCGAATATAATTTTTTCTACTTATTCATCTTCAATCCTCTATCATCAGTGGAAAAGTATCTTCCCCTCTGTGCATTCTATCTTCTATTTCTTTCCACTCTAAAACCAATTTATAAAGCTCATTTGTAGGAATAAGACATGGATTGCCTAATATTTCTTCCTCAAATTGAAAGTAAACTTCTGTTATTTCTTTTCCAATTTCAAGCCCTAACAAATTACCATCAAAAGCATATTCTTCCATATTCCCAGAAATTACACTCTCCAAAGCTTCTCGAACATACAGATAAAAATCCGTGACTTCTGTAATCATAAAGGTTGTTATAATTTCATAATCTTCTCTATCATACAACACCGTAAGTGCATTTCTGTCTTTATTGATTTTTTCTTTGAGTTTAATCTGAGACTGTTTCTATGAAAAGAAGCCCGTCTTCATTTTTAATAACAATCGAATAATAATAACCACGATTACTATTACTTCCGACTAGAGAAACACTCAGCGAATCCGAGTCCCCTAACCCTAAAAAAGAATTGATGATTTCATTTGTTACTTTATAGCGTAGTTCAAAATCACCATTCATCATACTATAGGACTTTTCTTGTAAGTCTAGCTTTGATAATACATCCCGATTTAAGGTCAATTTCTCAAATAAGAAACCTTGGTACGGCCAATATGCTTCATCACTCTCATTTGCAAATTGATACTTCCCATCTTGATACTGAAAGTTTGTTTCAAAGATTTTTTCTCTACTTTTGTTTTCAATCTTTGAGATAGTGCTAATAATAGGCTCACCTTTATTTGTAGCTACTAATTCAACATGTATGATATAAGCTTCATCTTTAAAAGATTGTTTTATCTTAAATCCATCAGGAAATTGCTCAAACAAATCCTCTAATCTTTCTGTTGGATACACGCGGCTCATTTCTGTTCCGATACGCTTTTCTAAATACGCACGATTATTTCTTGGATTGCATCCAAATGATAGAAAGAAAATTCCACCCAGTATACATGCGTATATTAATTTCTTAAAATTCATCCTTAATCCTCACTTTATGAGCTCTTAACTATTGTTAGCTAAATTATATCATTTGCAGTTCATTCATTCGATAGTTTTCCTAACAAAAACAGCTCAAAAGCGTTCTAACTTCTGAGCTGCCCTGTATTTTTTCTAACTGAAGCTGATTAGCCTCTTAATTTGCCGTTTTGGCCAAGGTTTTCTGCTTTAATTTCTTGGATAATGATATGAATGTGTTCTGTTGGCGCGCCAGTGTGTTTAGAGACCACTTCTGTCACTTCTTTGACAAGGGCTTCTTTTTGTTCACGGCTTCTTCCTTCGATCATTTCAACATGAATAAATGGCATGGTTGTGCCTCCTTTCGTTTTGAACTAGCTTATATAGTTGCACTTTGATTCTATTCTACTCCTAAATGGGTGGGAATACTAGGCGTGGTGCTGGAAAGGCCTCACACCCTGTGTAGTCGGGTTCGAATCACACCCTGTGTAGTTGAATTCGGGCTCACAGGACTGCAAAACTTCGCACTGTGAAGTTTTGCTTCCCGAAATATCCGCACGACTTGTGCCAAGTCCCTTGCGTTACTCCGGTCCAGTGTTTCAGTCCTGAGCGTTCGCCCTCACACCCTGTGTAGTCGGGTTCGGCTTCGCAGAAATGGCGTGCGTTTCCCCAAACGTACGCACGACTCGTTCCGAGTCCTTTGCGTCGTTCGGGTCCAACGTTCCATTTCTGAGCGCGAAGCCTTACACCCTATATTTCTCTATTAAAGTTTTCATGGTTTTGTTTGAAAAGAGCACGGTTAGGACGGCGGTATTCAATGGGAGTGTGATCATATTTTTCAGGATTCGCAGTGGCATGAAGGCGGCGAAGGCTTTTTGCGTCATCATATACACCCAGATTGAATTCAGTCCGAGGTTACAAACGATGGTGACGAGCAATACTGTCATGAAGATTTGTTCCCATCTGAGTGGTCTCTTATATAAGAAGTATCCGTAGATAAGTCCTCCGACAAGGGCTGTGAAGGTGTATCCGATGAAGAATTGTCCACTCTCTCCGCGGAAGAAGTTCCCGAGGATATCGACTAGGATTCCCACAAGTGCTGCACGCCACGGTCCCAGCATCACCCCTGCGATGGCTGCTCCGATAAACCCGAAGCCGATTTGTACGTAGAGGCCGAATTTAATTGTCGGCAACATTTCCATCACAAGACGAATGGCTACGACCATCGCCATCACTGTAATATCCAGTGTTCTTTTTCGATTGTATTTCTTTGTATTTTCCATATTAGCATCTCCTTTAATTGTAAAGAGTTGCTCCATTTAACTACTTCTATTTCTAGTGTTGTGTAAATGCAGCGAATGCGACTAAATTACCGCAATGTTTCCATTTTCGTCCCAGTGGCAACATTCCATCCGCCGGGCACTTAACGCAATAAAGTCTACTCTGATTATAGGTTCTAGAAAATTTAGTTCCTACTTTCCATGAATCTCCTTTCTTACTCTTGGTTAGAATACCTGTCCTTTCTGGTTGCGTCAAGCAAACATGATTCTTCTTCTTTTAAACCGTTCAAACCTGAATGAAAACCTGCTTCCAATAATTTTCATAACTGTTATTAAATATTTCACTTAAAATTTATATAACGTTTAAGATTGATACCGTTTTCCCTAACGTGTATAATATTCTTAACTCTCTTTAGAAATAGAAAGGTTAGACAATGAGCAATGAACGTTATTTAATGATGGAATCCGATATTAAGAGCTTATCGTTTCAATTGGAATCTATCACAAAATCTAAATATGACAGCGACTGGCATAGTACGCTCCATACGCACCCTTTTACGGAATTATTTTACGTTGTAGACGGAAAAGGCGAGTTTAATATTCAAGGTCAACGTTTTCCTGTAAAACCAAACGACTTTGTCATTATCAATCCGCAAGTAGAACATACAGAATTATCTTCTCCAGATGAACCGCTGGAATATATTGTGTTAGGCATTAATGGGCTCTCTTTCTCAAACTTAACGCCTGTCTCGGAAGGTGGACATCCATTTTCATTCTTCAACTTGCGAGATGAGCAAAAAGACATCTTGCGTTATTTGAATGCGATGGTACAAGAGGCCACTTCCCAATCGATGAGCTATGAATTAGTATGCCACAACTTATTAGAAATCTTATTAATCAAAATCTTACGTCACCAACACTTCGACCTTGAAGTCGGCAAACAAAGCAAGGCGACAAAGGATATTTCGTTTATCAAGCACTACTTAGAAACGTACTATCACGAAAGTATCCAGCTAGAAGACCTCGCTTCGATGACGCACTTGAGTCGTTTCTATATTTCACACAGCTTCAAGAAAGAAATCGGCATGTCTCCGATGGAATATTTAATTGCCATCCGTATTAAGGAAAGTAAAATTTTACTACGAACAACGAATTACTCGATTTCACAGGTGGCGGATATTGTTGGGTTTACCACTCCAACGTATTTCTCAAAACAATTCCGTAAGAGCACGGGAATTTCGCCAACGGATTATCGGGAACAATTTCAAGGAGTACAGCAATGATTCGACAACCTAAGCGCGATGAGCGACGACAAATCATCCCTCTGATTGAACTGATTATGCAAGATATGGAACTGCCGATTCTGGAACATACGAGCCCAGAAATGCTCTACGCGATGCTAGAAGAAGCCATGCTCGACGATCAGTTTCGCTACGGGCTAAAGAACACGCTCGTCTATATTCATGACGGAAAAGTTGCCGGGGCCATCTTTGGCTACCACGGACACTTAGAAGACGCGATTGACGACCCGTTCCACCGATTGTACGAGGATTACAATACCCCGCATCAACTCCCGCTCTACGAGGATAAGGAGACGATGCCTGGCGAATGGTACATCGATATTTTAGCGGTCTATCCCAAATATCGTCGCATTGGAATCGGCCGTAAATTATTGGTCGAAGTAGAAAACTTAGCGCGCCAACAAGGGGCCACAAAAATCGCCCTCAACTGCGAGAAGGAGAATACGAAGGCCTATAAATTATACGAAAAACTAGGCTACACGCCTGAGAGCGAACGCATCTTAAGTGGTCATCCGTATTACCATATGACAAAAGCCTTATAAAAAATCCCTCTTTGGACAAAATCGTTCAAAGAGAGAATTGTTAAAATGTAACTTATATATTACATTTTGCTTTTTTACAAAACGAAAAAGAGACTCGAAATTTTTCGAGTCTCTTATTTTTGCTTCTATGATTATTTTACAGAGGCTTGACGGAGGTTAATTGTACGTCCGAATGGAAGTACTTCGAATCCTTCTACGTTTTCAGCAAGTAAGTAGCTTTGGCTTGCTTGGTAGATTGGAGCGATAGCCACATCATCCATCACGATTTTTTCAGCCGCAATCATTTGTTTGTAACGTTCTGCTGGCTTCGTTGCGTAAGTTGTTTTCACTTCAGCAACAGCTTTATCGTAGGCTTCGCTAGAGTAGTTCGCGAAGTTAATTCCGCCACCTGTTACGTATTGTTCTAAGAAGTTTACTGGGTCTTGATAGTCAGGTGCCCATGTTCCGAAGAAGAAGTCGAAATCATCTGCACGTTGTAATTCAAGACGGTTTTTCAATGGCACTGATTTAATGTTCAATGTCACGCCTGGTAAGTTCTTTTGGATTTGCGCCTGTAAATATTCGCCGACCACTTTCGCACTACCTGCATCTGACGTTAATAATGTTACTTCAATCGTGTCCATGCCTAACTCTTGTTTCGCAAGAGCTAATTCTTTTTGCGCTTCTTCTACATTGTAGCTGAGTAAGTCGCCACGGTCTTCCACGTAATCTTTACCTGTTTCTGGGTTTTCAGCAAAACCTTTTGGAACAAGACCATTTGAAACGATTGAGCCGTCTTTTAATACGTTGTTTACAAGAGCCGCTTTATCGTATGCCATCGCAATCGCACGACGGAAGTGTTTGTTTCCTGTAATCTTACGTTCTACGTTGAAACTCATGTATCCCATTGTTGCTTTTGGAATCGCGTGGTACGTTGGTTGCGTTTTGTATTGATCAACGAATTGTTCGCTGATTGTTGTGTATTGTACTTGTTTTCCGTCAAATAATTGAACAGAAGTCGCTACTTCTTTCGATACGTTCACAGTGACGTTTTGTAATTGAACGTTTGCTGCATCCCAGTAGCCGTCATTCTTCACAAGTTTCCAAGAAAGTTCAGAACCTGTCCATCCTTCTAATTTGAACGGTCCGTTTGTCACGATTGAATCTGCTGAAGAACCGTATCCTTCGCCTTTTTCTTTCGCCACTTTTTCAGATTGTGGTAAGAAACGTGATCCTGTTAATAATTTTGGTAAATATGGAGCAGGATTTTCAAGCGTGATTTCTAATGTTTTATCATCAATCGCTTTAACTCCTAATTCTTCTGTAGATAATTCCCCTGAACGAATTTTCTTCGCGTTTTTGAACACATCTGCTGATTGCGCCACATGTCCTTCTTTAGGGTCTACTAATTTACGGTAAGTGAAAACGAAGTCGCCTGCTGTTACAGGAGTTCCGTCAGACCATTTTGCATCACGTAATTTGAACGTATATACAAGGCCGTCCGCGCTCACAGTTGGCTCTTCTGCTGCCATTCCTAATTCAACTTTATTGTCTTTAGCGACACGATATAATCCTTCGAAAATTTGCCCTAACATATCTGAGCTCGGAACATCATCGTAGTCCGCGCTATCTAATGTTGCTAATTCTCCAAATGTTGTAATCGTTAAACTTTGTTGATTACTTGATGTCGATGTTGAATTGCCACCACATGCAGCCAAACCTAACGAAATAAGTAGTGTCGTCATTAATAATTTGGTTGATTTTTTCATAACAATTCTCCTTTATTGGTTAATCCATCGCCTTTGCGATAACAACATGATAGCACGGATACCCTACCCACCAAAATTTAATGCCTATGATACGAGAAAAAGCGGTCAGAAACGAATCACTGGAAAATCCTTCACAGTGCGAAGGATTTGGGTGTGGGCATTACAATTTGCATAAAAGTATAAATACCATAAGACATTGCCATATACATTTTTTAAGTTTCGACTCTTAACTCGAGTACTCAACACCAACTCCCCCCTTGCCTTTCTCTCCCATCTCCATTACCATAGAACTAACAAGAAAAAGGAGTTTTCCATATGCACAAAAATCGCGTTCGTGGTTATAATAAACGTTTTTATCCCGGGGTGGCTTTAATCGTGGCGGCTATGCTTTGCCTTGTTTTTGCATTGACAAGACTAAACGTTCCATTATTACAACTGCAAAATAAATATTTTAACCTCAATGATATCGTAAAAAATGAAGATTCTATCTTAAAGGTGAACGGTATCGACAAGCACTCCGTCCAAAACTCGGACTTTGGAAAATGGTCGCTTTATATCGTCTCTTATTTAGAAAAAGATTCTCATGGAAACGAAACGACACAGTACATCGGCCTGGAACTAGATAAAGACACTGCGCAACAATTAATCGATAAGAGAAATACCTTAAGAGATCATCCTGAAAAAATTGCGGGTACCTTTGTTGAGCCAGAATTTCACGATAAGAAAGTGATGGATTATAGCTATCGTACCCAAGATGCGATGAAAAAATACATCAAATTCCCAATTTCACGTCGTTATCAAAACTATGTATCGATTAAACCAGGAAAGGAAACACAAAAACTCTTCCTAATCATCTCTCTCGTCCTCTTGGTTCCAGGACTAGCACTCGTATATTTAGCGGAAAAACATCATCAATTTGCGACGTACTACAATAGTCTATTTGCAGGATATAAGAACACAGAAGCGTTAGTGGAAAGTCATCCAGAGTTGAAAGGCAAACGTTTATCTACATTATTAAATAAATCCGATTATATCGATGATACCTTAGGAGTGTATATCTATAAAAACTTTTTCTGCTCCACTGTAAAAGGCTTAGAGATTTATGATTTAAACAAAACGAAGAGCCTACACCATTTCGAGAAAACATTTTACCCTGAAGAAGGTGGCAGCTTTATGAAGTCGTACCTTGTGTTCGCAACAAGTGATCCAGACGCCGTGGTTCGCAGTACGAAAGTTCAAATTAAAAATATCGGCGAAGAGACCGATTCACATCTACAGCCATTCTTTGACAAATTACGTCAAGATTTCCCAACGATTGAGATTGAGGCGAAAAAAGAAAGTAAGAGATAAGGAGTCCATTAGGATTCCTTATTTTTTTCGACACGAAATTATCATATATGATAATTACCATATATGATAATTGCAGACTTCGAATAAAGCAACTTGCAAAATATGCTATTCTAGTGTACTATAGATGTATTATATATATATTATCGAAAAGAGGTTTATATCATATGACAGAAAATCGTAATCACGGCTTTAGAATTCGTTTTTACTTCGGACTTATTTTAATTATTGCCGCTTGCGTCGTCGGATTTTTCAACTTCCAAAAACCAGACGCTAAAAAAATCTATGAAGATGGAAAAGCTCTTCCCTTCAGTTCAAGCAATGACGATAAAGAATCAGCTCTAAAAATTACTGATATCTCAAAAGAACCCGTCATCGAAGTAGATAAAGGAAAAACCTATATCTACATTGTTGAATATGAAAAAGCAGGTACTTCAAAAGGAAAAGAACCTGGTTATATCGGTCTTGAATTAACAAAAGAAGATGCTGCAAAATTAGTCGCAAAAGCTGATACAATGCAAGACAATCCAGAATATGTTTACGGTACAATCATTTATTCATACCGTAATAAACATGCGATTCAAAACTACAGCGACTTAATTACTCAAGCGTTCAAAAACTATAACCTTCTACAAGCTGGTGCAGATACACAATTCTACTTCTCTCAAACAGAAGCTAGCTCTGCAAAAAAAGGTGGATTAATGGTTGCGGCAGGTCTTACACTCGCAGGGCTTGTATTTATCGGTTTAGCGTTCTTGAAACGTAAAAAAGTTGGTGCGGCTTACGACGAAATGTACGCTGCTTACCCAGAATTACGTGGCAACTTAGATTTACTACGTACAAACGCTACTTATGCGGATGACGAAACATATGTATACATCTACAAAAACCACTTCTTCACTACTTGGAGCGGATTAGAAGTATATGACATCACAAAAGCAAAACGCGTTTACCACTATCAGTTATCACACAAGAGATACGGAATCACAACGAACATTGAATCATTCCTAATCTTCTTGTCAGACGACAGATCATACAAAGGTAAGAAGAAGAAAATTGAAATTAAGAATGTCGGTGAAGAAACAGATGACTTCTTACAACCATTCTTCCGTGCAGTTGTTGAAGAATTCCCTAACACAGCTGTGGGGTATGAAAATAATAGACCGTTCTAATTAAAGGATACGAGAAAAGGCGCTAAGAAACGAATCACTGGACCAGAATAACGCAAGGGACTGCTTGCAGTCGTGCGGCTATTCTGGGAAGTGGACGTCGTTTCTGCCTTTTCGAGTTCAACTACAGGATGTGAGTAAGAGCTCAACTTCATAGGATGCGAAACATCGCTCACCTAAACAAAATAACAGAAACTATAACGGACTCGCAGTGCGAGTCCGTTTTTAGTTCATTTTCATTAAGAATCAACTTGCAAAAAATCATTATCTAGAGTACTGTTAATTTAAATAATATTATTGCAAAGGAGTTTTTATTTTATGACAGAAAATCG
>NZ_JAPWBS010000006.1:0-86165 GCF_041433575.1 Granulicatella sp. 20925_1_28 | reverse complement strand
GTAACTTATATGTTACATTTTGTTTGTTCAACTATAAAAATAAGCTCGCCTGCACTACGCAAGCGAGCTTTTCTACTATATTTTACTCTTCAATACCATCATGAGAAGAATACCATGCTCCTACTGCCATCAACATTAGTGCAATAAAATAAGTAACTTCTGGCATCTGACCAAAAATTAGAATAGACAGGAAAGATGCAATGAATGGAGAAACAGCATAATAAGCGCTGGTTCTTGCCGCCCCAAGAAGGCGTTGAGCATGGACATAAAAATAAATACTTAGTCCATAAGACACAATTCCTAAAGCCATAACCGCAATGACGCTCCAAAGATTCATCAATCTCTCACCAAGCACTAAACCAATTACGATAGAGCCAATTCCAGAAAATATTCCCTTTAACAAGACAATCTCTAACGGATCACAGGAAGAAAGTTTTCTGGTGCAATTATTTTCCAATCCCCAGAAAACAGCAGCCAATAATACAAATAAAGAACCATAGGAAAACTCTAGACTCGAAAAATCTTCAAAAGACAAGATAACACTAGAAAAGGTTACGAAAAGAATTCCTATCCATAACCGTTTACTGATACGTTCTTTAAAAACTACTAACGCAATCAGCGCAGTCGCAACAATCTCAAAATTATTTAACAAAGAGGCATTCGCAGCAGTTGTTGCGCTTAGCCCTATCAACAAACAGATTGGCGCTGCTATATCTAATAAAATCATAGCAACCGTATACGGCAATTCGGCTTTACTGAGATGAATCTCAGTGATTTCAGCTTGTCTCACTCTTCTTAAAACTGCAATCAAGCTCATTCCAATACCTGCACCTAAATATAAAAATCCTGCCATTAATGTGGGCGGCATTTCATTTAATAATACTTTTGAAAAAGGAGAACTCACCGCATATAGTACTGCAGCAAGTATCGCCATGATTATCCCCTTCCGCATCTCTTGTTTCATATACTCACCCCTTGAAATCTAATAATAAATACTGTATATTTTGTACACTATCGAACACTTTGTATCGTAATTATATAGAATTATAATTTTTCAAAACAACAGTCATTTTAGTATTTCTGTAAGATAACGAACATTTTTAATAAATTGTACGGAGGATTCTTCCTATGGATCGACGACAACAAAAATCACGAAAAGCTATTTTTGAAGCTTTTAGTCTTCTTTTAGAAAAGAAGCGTTACAGTAAAATTACTGTGCAAGACATTATCGATACCGCTAATGTTGGACGGAGCACTTTTTACGCACACTTCGAGACAAAAGACGAATTATTAAACGCTATTTGCGAAGAGATTTTTGACCATATCTTCGAAAGTCTTCACACTGACGATTCATGCACTTTAAAGGATCGAAACAGCGCATTATCCAATAAACTCTCTCATCTATTATGGCATCTACGAGAGCAAAAAAATAAGATTAGCGCATTTCTGATTGATGAAAACAGTGAACTCTTTTTAAGATACTTTAAGCAACACTTAACCATTCTTTTTGCTGATTTTTCTAACAGCGCAAATAAATCCATCCCTAAGGCGTTCGTCACTAATCATTATGTGACGAGTTTTGCGGAAACTGTCAAATGGTGGTCGAGTAACGGAATGTCTCTTCCTCCAGAAGTGGTTGTTGAGTATTATATGCAATTAATTCGTTAATCCTTTCGCTATTTCTTTCGACAAATAAGCTCGCCTGCACTACGCAAGCGAGCTTTTCTACTATATAAATGAAATTATTGGATCGGTCCTAAGAGAATATTTGCCCACGCATCATGTAATGACTCTTGGTCACTTGGTTGGAACAAGCCAGCCAACACATCGCGGTATAAGCGAGATAATTCTGTACGGTTGAAGTATGAACTACCACCACATGCACGGACGATTTCTTCCACGGCTTTCTTCGATACTTCTACTGAACGGTTCTTAATAGAAGATAAACGAGGCAACCAGATGAAGCTGTATTCCGTGCTTGATTCAAGTGTGTCGCTCAACTCGTTAATTTGCGGTTGAATGCCGTCGAGCATAATCGCCGCTTCCGCAATTCTCCAGCGAATGTTTTTGTCGTTAGCATAAGGCGCATCATTCGATACAGAGTGACGAGTTTTCACCGTTTCTACTCCGATTTCTAGCGCACGTTTCCCGATACCGAAGTACGTTGCCGCCAGTAAAATCTCAAAGTACGCGAAAATACCGAACACCACTGGGTCGAAGCTTGGTCCAGGAGCGACTTTCGTTAAGATTTGCTCTTCTGCCGCGAAGATGCCTTTTAACTCCACGCTGTTTGATTGCGTCGCACGCATGCCCATTGTATCCCAGTCGTCTTTTACGATAAACGTTTCTTGGTCAGGCGTTAAATACGCGAATACTGACAATGGTGACTCACCTGTATTATCTTGTCCAAATGAAACCAACTTATCGCAATATTTACCCATAGATAAGAAGACTTTCTTGCCGTAGAAACGATACGCGCCGCCACCCTCAGGACGAGCCTCAGAAATCGAACCGAATAACACACGGTCATTCGAAGGTTCAGAAATCCCAAACGCTAACAACTTGCCTTCTGCAGCATCGCGAAGGATTTGTTCTCCCTTCTTGTTGCCAAAACGAACCATGTGCTTGCCAAGGCCGACAATAATCTGGTGCATGTTCACCCCAAGCGCAGTCCCTGGAGCTGCCATCGCAAGACGTGTTTGTTCTTGCGCAATTTCTTTTAATGAGAGACCGAATCCGCCGTACTCTTTTGGCACGAACGCCTTCAAGTATCCCGCTTCTTTTAACGCTGCATAGTCTTCCGCAGGCCACGCATTCTCTTTATCATAACGCGGTGCACGCTCATGAATTTCTTGTAATAACTCTTCCGATAAAAACATAAAAAACCTCCTTAATGGTGTACATCGTTAGTATACGATTAGGGAGGCTTATATAGCAAACGGCATGACTGGGAAAACCAATCATGTCGTTTCATTATATTAATCTTTTTCTTCCCACTCTTTTACGAGTGCTTCTGCAGCTTCTATATTTGCATGATATTCATCCTTGGCCTCATAGTTTAAAACAAACGAAGCAAGTTTAATTTTCTCTATCTTACTGAATGAATTTAATTCTGTTTTATTCAATCCTTTTATAAGGTTATATACATTTTCATCTGAAATATACTCGGAAAACTCTTTTAGACTATAACCCCAGCCTTTTCCCCTTGTTCCGTTCCATTCTCCAGCCAATGTACACAAAAATTTTAATTTATAAATTTTATCTGTTAATTTCTCACTTATAAATTCTCTAAAACTATTCTCATCAAAAGACTTCCATAGATAACAAGCTATTCTCATATCAATTATTTCCAAGAAGTCGCCCTCTTCTGCAACATTTTGAATTCTATCTAAAAATATTTTTTCAATCTCTAATAAATGTTCTAAGCTTATTATTTGATCTTCCTTCTTTTCATTTTCTCCAGCTAATCTACCATAAGCAAGTTCTATAGTATTGATTAGGACACCTAGTTGCCCTAATCCTTTAGCCTCAACATTATTAACTGCATACTGGATTACTTCAAACCTTTCATTCTCATTTTCTATACGTTTTAAAATAGCCTCTGCTAAATAATTTGCCTTATCTTTAGCGGCTATCGGCATTAACCACGATTCTTTTCTTCCACTATAATTCCCTTGGAAGCTTAGAAGTGTTTTGGCCATAACTTTTAATCGTTCTTTCGGAATGCTATCTACCAACGAATGTAATTCTTCTAGTAAATAATAAATTTCTCCCACATCATTAATATAAGTTAAAGTTTCTTCCATTTCTTTTTTGCTAAAAGAATAAGCAAATGCACTAACAATTGTACGAGAAACTTTAATATCATCTAAATCAAATATAAAATATAAATCAAATCTCTCAATATTAGCCATTCTCATGTTTTTTCGTATATCTGTAGCATTATCATCATAACGGTTTTCTTTAACACTTCTTGCAAACACAGGAAATAAGGTAGATAGAGCTAATATCGCTTTTTCTGAATTAATCCCTAATTCATTAAATTCTTTAGTATACATATCTCTAGGCTCTATATGTTTACCATCGTTCGTTACAAATCCTTTTTTCCCTATTTCACAAAGCTCATCTTTATGACTACCTACCCACCTATATAACTTTGGTTCTAAAACCTCTAAAATTGTAATTGCCAGCATATCCTCAAAACAAGTTTCTTCATGTAAATATCCAAATCTAAATTGGAAAATATTTATTATCTTATTCACATCTCTCAACGTGCCAATATATGGTTCAACACAATTTTCAAATACTCTTCTCCAATATTCTTTATGGATAATGATGTCTTCAGAATATGATTCTAGAACAGAATCTAACTTACCAAATAAAACATTTTCCAATTTTATTTTTCTCAACTTAGGAACTTCCATAGGAATTTGAATGATTTTATCTAAATATTCATGTCCATTAATCTGGGGCTCATGATTTAAAGCATCGCAAACTATATCTCTATCCATAGAGAGTAAATATACAATATTAGGAAAATTAGCCACTTGCTTTACCAATTGGAAAATATCTCTAATCTGTTTATGCGTAAGACGATCTATATCGTCAATTACAACAATAATTTTATTGTTAATTTTCCCTAATTCTTTTTTTAGCTCTTCTCGGGTTTCTTCCAAAGATGGGGGACTCCATAAAAATTCTAGATACACTCCTAAGAGCTTTTGTAGAAGAGCACTTATAATACCTTTTACTATAGGTTTATTCGAAATATCTTTAATTGATCTTTTGTATTTGAAAAAAGCCTTCTTCAAAGATTTTTTATCTTGAGCATTTCTACTATCAAGAATTGATTGACCTAACTCAATAAAAAATAAATTTATCAAATCACTATGAGAAGAATAATTCCAAGGAGAAAAATGTACAATAATCTTGTCATTCAAGTTTTCTAAAATCATATTTATTATAGACGTCTTTCCTATTCCCCATTTTCCAAAAAGGCCAATCACTATCGAATCAGTACCCTTATATTTATCGACAGCTTCCGCTAAATTCTTAGAAAAACTCTTTCTCCCTAATAAATCTTCCGTTGAATTTTGAATTGGCTTATCTGTGTTAAATTGCATGTATATCCTCCTTTTAAACAAAAACTATACATTAATTTTACTAATCATGATGGACATAATCAATCTCGCTTTTTATATATTTTCTATACAAAAAAGCTTAGAAATACGCAATTTCTAAGCTTTCTTAATTTATTTTGACCTTACTTATCCCTCAACCCTCTTCGGCAAGTACGGTTCGAATTCTTTTCGTAAGGCTTCCAGCGTTAGGCCATATGGAATAGCAATGTCATCAATTGGTACGAGGATTTTTTCTAACTCCGCTTCGCCCTGCTCATCTAAATAATCAACCATTTTTCTTCGAAGTGATAGTAGCTCCTGCACAACGTTCTCTTTTCTAAAGGTGATGGCTAGAGAATACGCGTTATTGTCGCTATCCTCTCTGGCTCCTGAGCGTTCTGCGATATACAGAATTTTCTCCATTAAATACATCATCTCATAGAAATCTTGCTTCTTGATTTCAATCTTTTCGTTCATGACCTCTACTCCCTTCAATTACGGTCTCTCAACCACATAATAAAGGCTCCGGAACTAAAATTCCAGAGCCTTTGCCATTATTTCTTTATCAAACATTATCTATCCTAATCTCTTCTTACAAACGAGAAATTTGGTTAGTATCTTTTCCCATATAAACTTTTTGCTAAATTTGTATATTTTCTTATAAAATCTGTTTTTGCCTCAGTATATCCATCTCTATCATGTTCAAATTTTTTCCAAAGCGATAGTTTTAAGACTTCATATTCTTTGCCTATTTCCTTATGCTCATTCAAATAATCTCTAAAATACAGTTCATCATTATCTCCGACAATTCTAATATGAAGATGGAATACTCTTTCTGCAAATCCTTGTTCTGTGTAGCCTTTGTTTAATGTAATGCGGGCTTCAGTCATATTCATACATAGCCAACCCTTGTTTATTAGAGTATTTTTAACAAAATCTAAATCCGCTTTGTCGTTTACTTCAACTAATATATCCACAATATTTTTCGCCCATATTCCTGATATAGCCGTGCTTCCGATATGAGATATTCTTTTTGTGCTTTTACTCGGCAATGCTGATAATATTGATTTTCTTTCTTCTTCATACCATTTTGTCCACTCTTTATTATGTTTGACTAAAAATATCGGAAACAGTTGCCAAAGCTCTTTTAAACTCATTTGCTCGAATTTTTTATTCATATCTAACCTCTACAATTCTAATTTATTATTTTTACATCATCTCATAGAAATCTTGCTTCTGGATTTCAATCTTTTTGTCCATGCCAACTACTCCCTTCAAATACAGTCTCTCAATCCCAATAATAAAGGCTCCAGAACTAAAATTCCAGAGCCTATTCCATTTATTTTTAAAAGTTAGCTTGCTAAACTAGGTTTTCTTCCTACTGAAATAAATTGGTCCGTTAATAAGGAAAGCTGTCGGAATTGCCATATAGTTATATTCACCTTTTGTATAATAAACGGCATAGAATACGGTAACTCCTATAATTATACTTGAAATAAGATATTTGAAGATACGATTCATTACACTCATCTCCAGTCTATACTCTATTCAATCTTTTTGCTTAAAAACTTATCGAAATAGCCCTTGTTTAAAAATAGAGACAACGTCCCAAAAACGAAGAACATGAATATAAATCTAAGCTCGCGATTCCATTGATTGAATCCAAGAAATAGGTCAAGAAACACGGCCAAGACTACATAACATAAATAACCAAAGAGAAACACTTTAATACCGCTTAATTGTCTCATTTTAATCTTCTCCTTACTTTTTTTAGCAATTTTCCTCTATTTAATTATTTTTCTTTAATCAAGTCTGTCATATCATTATTTATCTTTTTTTATAAAACTGATAACACCAACAACTAAGATGATTGCTAAAGAAACCATCCCTACGAAAATATATGTTCCAAGATCCATTAATTTCGCCTCCCTGTTATTTTTTGATTCTATTATTCAACACAAATACTTTATTTAAATTCTATCAAGTTTGCACCTTAATAATTAACCGCTTTCATTTGCTTATATTATACTGCGCCTTTTTGCGAATTACTAGATTAGAGTTAACATTATTCTTAAAAATTTGGTACGAAATTGGTTCTGTTTTATAAATCAAAAGACCGTAACGAAGTCGTTACGGTCTCATTTTTGCTTATTTTTAAAGCTAGCTTACTAAACTAGGTTTTCTTCCTACTGAAATAAATTGGTACGTTAAGAATGAACGCTATCAGTACCGCCATATAGTTATATTCACCTTTTGTATAATAAACGGCAAAAAATACGGTAATCCCCATAATTATACTTGCAATAAGATATTTGAAGATACGATTCATTTCATTCATCTCCGCAACTTCAATTTTTCATTCTGCAGAAGGTTCCAAAACTGGGATTTATATATCAAATTCCTGTATTCTAATAGAGTTGCCATAAATATCTGTAATCTCACTTTTTTCTTCATCTGTAAGATCATCAATAAATATGTACCATTCATTGGGATACCCACCAACAAATTGCATTTTAGGCATTTCTTTTTGCTCCGGTTCTGTAGCCCTTAGACACAATCTATTGTCGCCCCAAAATCGTGTAAGTGCTAATCGTTGCTTCTTGTATATAATATCCATACTTTTTATCTCCCACAAATTTCAACACTTTCATAACAGCAACATATTTGCTTCTGCTACTCGCACTCCCCTAACTAAACCTGTGTCTTAAACATTTTAGTTAGGTTTTTCTGTTACGATTTGACTTCATTTGGTTTCAGCTGTCCATATCACACGGACTGTATCAGCTAATGTTATCAAATTGTTATCACTTGAGTGTTATCACACTTGCCTTTTTCACTTGCAATTTTTTCCACCATATATTTGGCATAATCCCTTGCAAGATTCGTATCATAAGATATAATTCTATCCTCTGCATATTCTATCAAGGCATCTTGTATCAGACTATGATATATTTCATGAACATTGTTCAACGCCCATTCGCCGCCCTCTTTCTTGGAAAGGACAAGCCCGTCCTTAATATATGCAAGCACTCTTGCCAGATTCAATATAATATACATTGGATTATCTGTGATTTCCTCTTCTGCTTCAGCAATATCATTCCAGATAGAGTCAATGTAATCCTGTACCGGTACGTCAGCAAAAATATCTTTGATAGAAGCACCATATAGACACTTGCCCCTATGATTTATGATTGTAAAATGTGCAGCAAGGTCTTTATCCTCGCCCTTCATTTTCGAAACATAATCATCAAGATTCTTTCCGTACCAATCAAGATGTGCAACAGAAAAATGTAGCTCAAAGGGAGTAGGATAAACAAATGGCTTACAAGCACTTTGTTTTACAACGCTCATTTCAATTCCTTTAGCCGGTCCCTTTTCGTTTAATTCAACCACCATGTCCATAAAGACTCTCTTAACACTATCCTCTATAGAATCCTTCACCACTATGATTAAATCTATATCGCTCTTTGCCGGATTATAACATCCCATGACTGCAGAACCATGTAGATATATTCCAACCAGATTATCCTTTAGTATTTCTTTTGACTGTTCTACAAAACAGTTTAAAACTGTATCCATTTTCCTCACCACATCCCAACAAACGCAATGCTCAAAGATATTCTTCAGCGTTCTCTGTTCTTTACAAACTCATATACCTTTTCTGCCCAGCTCCAGATATCCTTACAATCATTTTCTAAATAAAATATCCTACTCTTCAGCTCGTATGGAACGATTGCTTCAAACGCTTCTTTTTCCGCAGATGGAATTATAATTGTATTTACCCAGTCTGATATTATTACTTCTTCCCTAATCTTTAGCGGTAATACGCCCTCAAATGTCGCATTTGGATGAGTAACAATTTTATCATACTTAAAGAAGAACCTTACTCCAGGAGTGAAATCTACACTTAAATCTGCCTCAATAGGGAAACGCTTCATTTTTCTTTCCATGACTAGTCTGTCTCCGGCCTGGCTATTTCCCCAAGCAAACATTACATAATCAAAATAGTCTTCAGGTTCATTAGCAGCATTTCTATTTTCTTCTTTTAACACTGAAGAAGATACACCTCTCCATTTTGTAAGTGCTTGGAGCGAACCACATTTAAAAATATTAACAGCATTCTCAACAGGTGCAGTATGACAAACATAATCCGTCATACATCCTTTATATTTAGGGCAAGCTATACACTCTGTTATCTTTTCCGGAACATTTACACGTCTACCAGATTCATATATTCTCTTATAATCTTCAATCGCTTTTCAAAATCCTTAGAATCCGCATAAATACTGTATTCTTCAGACTTCGTTAATTATTCCCACTCAATCGTTGCCGGCGGTTTGCTCGTGATGTCGTAGACGACGCGGTTGACGTGGGCTACTTCATTTACGATACGGGCGCTGATGGTTTGCAAGACTTCCCAAGGGATGCGAGCGAAGTCACTCGTCATACCGTCGATACTTGTTACGGCACGGATACCAATCGTGTAGTCGTACGTTCTGCCGTCTCCCATTACCCCAACGCTGCGGATACCTGGAAGAACCGTGAAGTATTGCCATACGTCACGTTCAAGGCCGTTTTTGGCGATTTCTTCGCGTAAGATGGCGTCTGATTCGCGGACGATTTCAAGTTTGTCTTCGGTCACTTCCCCAAGCACACGAATTCCAAGTCCTGGTCCTGGGAATGGTTGGCGCCATACGATTGAGTCTGGCATGCCAAGCGCTGTTCCTAGAGCGCGCACTTCGTCTTTGAAGAGTGTGTTCAGCGGTTCAATCAGTTCGAATTGCATATCCTCTGGAAGTCCCCCTACGTTATGGTGAGACTTGATGGTTTGCGCTGTTTTTGTTCCGGATTCGATGATGTCTGTGTAGAGCGTTCCTTGCGCAAGGAAATCCACGTCTGTGAGTTTTGCCGCTTCGTCATCGAATACGTACACGAACTCATTTCCGATAATCTTCCGTTTTTGTTCAGGGTCGCTTACGCCTTTTAGTTTCGATAGGAAACGTTCCTGAGCGTTCACGCGGATAATATTGAGGCCAAATTTACCAGAAAGGCTCTCCATCACTTGGTCGCCTTCCCCTTTACGAAGCAAGCCGTGGTCTACGAAAATACAGATGAGTTGGTCGCCGATTGCTTTTTGCAAGAGAACCCCAACGACACTTGAGTCTACCCCGCCTGAGAGACCAAGTAATACTTTCTTACGGCCCACTTTTTCGCGAATTTTCGCAATTTCCATTTCAATAAAGCTGTCCATCGACCAGTCGCCTGTCGCTCCACAAATATCGAACACGAAGTTGCGAAGCATGTCATTCCCGTGAATACTGTGGCGCACTTCTGGGTGAAACTGTACGCCGTAAATGCGACGTTCTTGGTTTTCAAAAGCCGCAAATGGCGTGTGCGCGTTCGAAGCCGTCACGCTGAACCCCTCCGGAATCGCAGTAATACGGTCGCCGTGGCTCATGAGTACCTCTTCCTCTTCAGCTAACCCTTTGAAAATGCCTGACGTCGTGTTAAAGACATCGACTTTCGCAGAACCATATTCACGCGTTGTAGACGATTCTACCTTCCCGCCGAACAGATGCGTTGTCAGTTGCATCCCGTAGCAAATCCCAAGCACTGGAATTCCCAATTCAAAAATCGCAGGATCCACGGTAAAAGCATCCTCTGCATAAACGCTATGTGGTCCCCCTGAGAAAATAATCCCTTTTACGTTGCCATGTGCCTTAATTTCTTCGGCTGTAATGTCATTGTGTAGCAACTCGCTGAACACACCGAATTCACGAATACGGCGCGTAATCAACTGATTGTACTGACTACCGAAGTCGAGCACGATAATCTTTTCTAATGAAGTGGTTTGAGCTGTCATAAGAGGCCTCCTTAGTTTTAGTCCTTTTTTATTGTAACAGAAAAGCACGAAAATTACTTTTAAAAAATGAATTTTTTGTTCGGATTTTTTAGGCCCATTTTCCGCGTCACACCAAGCTTTCATTCGGATATATAAATTAGTATATAGAGTGTACACTTACTTAATGCGACCTTCAAAAACATTGCCACATCAACGTTTTTAACTGTTGACATCACGCCCAAAAATTGTGTTTTAATTTTTTAAAATGTAGCATATATGCTACTTTTTGCTTTTTAACAAAAAAACTAGCCAATAGATATACTACTGGCTAGTATTAAAATTTATTTTTTTGAAGTCAACTCTTCATACATCTCAAATAGTTTAGATATTGTCTCCGTTTCACTCATTAATTTGTCTTTCCCATTTACCTTTTTTATCATTCCATATGCCTTCATGACAGCAATGTCATTGGCTTGGTGTGCTTTACGTAATTCAACTGGTATTATTACATCATTATACAAATCAGCTAAAGAAGATTCTGATTCTAACGCCCTAGCATCTAATATCCCCTGGGCCGTTTTGGAAATATATTCTTTTTGCTCTTCGGTAATTTTCGGCCATGGAAATGTATTATAGACTATTGTACTTGAATACCTATAATCCGATTTGAGCCTTCCTGCGACTGTTCTCATCCATGCCATATGAACATTAGAAGTAATCACACCAAATTCATAAAGCGTTGCATTAGGAATAATTTGTGTTGCATCAGTAGCAATAACTTCGGGATCTATGTATCCAATTGGAACATATCTTCTATTTTCGGAAGAAACACGTGGAACAATTAGATACGGTTTATTGGGCTGTGCATTTTGTTTGAATTCCGTAGGTCGATCAGCAAATTTTCTAGTTGATTCTGCCTTACTAGCCAATCTAAATTCTCTAACTTTTTTCACTCTTTCATAAATCATAGGGCTACTTTTCAATTCCGAAGGTGTTATTCCCACAAGCCACAAGCAATATCTTTCAACATTATTTATATATTCCTGTGCACCTAACACTTTACGAATGTATTTCTCTGATTGCGGTTCTTTTCTTACTATTACTTGTTTTTCTTCTGGCGTTAGGAAAAAATAACCTCCGTCAGTTGGCTTGCTTCCAAAATACATTGGAGAGACTGGGCAAATTGGAGTTTTAACTGATTCCACAAATATCGTTTTGCCAGATAATAAATAAGGATTAATATTATCAACTAAATCTAGTTTATCTGTACTACTAAATAATTGTTTTTTTTCATTATTATGATTTGTGCTGAATCCAACAATTACACAATGAACAGCCGCTTTGTCTTTCGCTTCACTACCCCATTTAAAAGTTTGATAAGCAAAATCAATATTGACTCCAAACCTCTTATACAAAGGTTGCCAAACCCCTACCACTTGCTCTCCTTGACAAATTGAGTTTGTTGATACAAAAGCAACTTTTATATTTGTATTACTTATTAGACTAGCTGCTTTGAAATACCATCCAGCTACATAATCGATTTTTCCTGCTAAATTATACTCTTTTCCATTCTCATCAACATAAATTGATCTTATTTCTTTCTTTTGTTGTTCATTTTGAATTGAATGCCCCACAAATGGCGGATTACCAATAATATAACTCAATTTTTCTTTTGGAACAATTTCCTCCCAATTAAGTTTTAATGCATTTCCTTCCACAATATTGCTATAGGATTTGATTGGAAGAAATTGCATATTCGAATATGCAATACTCAACGTCTCTTCAAGCATTTGACTCTCTGCAATCCACAATGCAGCATTCGCTACAGATACCGCAAAATCATTAATCTCAATTCCGTATAACTGACTGATTTTAACTTTTACTAAATCATACCCAACATCAAGAAGTACTGTATCCCCTACATACAATTTAATAGCTTCATTTTCCAATCGTCTTAGCGACAAATAGGTTTCAGTTAAGAAGTTCCCAGAACCACAAGCTGGATCAAAGAATACCAATCGAGAAAGTTTTTCTTGGAATTGTTGAGCACGTTTCTTTAAGGTAGCTGGTTGTTTAATTTGTCTGATTTCATTTAATTCCTCTTTCAATGCATCTAAGAACAACGGATCAATCACTTTATGGATATTCTCAATTGATGTATAGTGCATTCCACCGCTACGTCGAGTTTCCGGATTCAATGTAGATTCGAATACCGCTCCAAAAATTGTAGGACTAATTTCTGACCAGTCAAAGCTTGAAGATGCATGCTCTAAGATGGATTCGCGTAGTTCATCAGTAAACTGTGGAACTTCAAGATTATTTTCAGCAAACATCCCTCCATTAACATACGGAAATGCAGATAATTCATCATCTAGATAAGGGTCACGTTCATCGATTGGTGTATTTAACACATTAAATAAATCCAGCAATCCACGTCTGAAATCACAACTCGAGAAGCGTGATAAATAATCGTGGAACATAGTCTTCTTGCCAAACATCCCCGCATCTTCTGCATAGAAGCAGAAAACAAGACGAACGATTAGTTGATTCATCGCATGGAGACTTTCTGGATTATCTGGATGTTTGTACTGTTTTAGTAGTGCTGAATAAATTTCTCTAACAATCTCTCCGGCTTCCATCGAAATGGCCATTTCACGTTCAAGATGCTCATCGCTTGTACCGACTATAAATTCAAGTCGATAGGCTTCTTTCTCTAAATCCTCTAGTCGGATCACGGTTGGTTCGCCATGAGGTTTTTCCATATCATAGACATAAAACTCTTTGAAATTACATGTAATAATCCAACGTGGTTGTTTTGAATAAGGTAAATTTGCCGAATAACGTTTTGCCTGTTGAAAAGGCGTTAAAAACGAACCGTCTGATTGCTTAATCGCCTTCGAAAGATCCTTATTCGCTCCCTTTTGTTCAATTAGAACTTTGGTAGCATCTATATAACCATCCATAAAACTTGTATGGTCCATCATTACAGTATCTTCAAACTTAATATATTCAGAAGGTTTTTCAATTCCATATACTGATTGCAATAAATCTAACCAGAATGATTGTGTATCTTGTCGTTCGTTTCCTCTATCTTTCCATCTTTCAATGAATGCCTTTGCTTGTTTTTGTTGCTCCTTTAAATTCATTTATCCTACCCCTAATCATTTTTTGAGTTCATTGCCATTATACCAAATACTCATCCTTGAAACCTTACTTTTTTCAATTTAATTTTGATAATTATAAAAGATTTTATTCGGATATCTTCTAATATTTTCAGATTTTCTTACGATGTAACAAAAAACTAGCCAATAGACATGCTACTGGCTAGAGTTTGTATTCATTTAACATTTTTCAAGAATTACCGTTCTTGCTTTTTCCTCGGTATCGTCACTTTCATCGAACCCATCATACGGAGCTTTCGGGTCTTGCACTTTCGGTTTACGCTTCAAGGCATTGCAGATTTCATCCACATGGCGAAAAGCAAACTCAAAGTCATCTGTCCATCCGGTATGACCTGTAATGATTTTTAGCGAAAGATTTCTCTTCTTGAGCTTTTCTTCTAGTCGTTTCAACGATACACTTTGTAATTTTCTATCTTCTGCGAGCGTGTTTAAAAACGCATAACCACCGTCCGCACCAAACCAAATCGTGTCTCCAGTAAACAAATACGCATCATCGATTAAATACACTAAATGTCCCCACGTATGACCAGGCACAAGGAAGGCTTCGATTTTAATATCGTGAATATAGAAAATCTCCCCATCTTCTATCAATGTTTTGTCATTTTCGATATGCACTTGCGGAAGTTTATAGAGCCCCCAGTATACTTTTCGCCGAACTCGGCCTTCCAAGTAGTCATTCTCGACACGACCCACATAGATTTTTGCATTTTTAAATAACCCCTGGCCATCGACTTCTATCGCTCCAACGTGGTCCGTATCTTGGTGCGTAATGAGAATCTCGTTGATACTTTCTGGACGAATATCTAGCCACCGCATTTTTTCGGAAAGCCTGTCATAGTTATACCCTGCATCAATCATAATCGTATAACCGTCTTTGGTGTAAAAGTAAATGTTGGCCACATATTCCCGGATACAACTTACTCTTTCGTCAATATGGCCCGTGTTTAGTGGTTTGAAAATTTCTTTTCCTCTAAACATAAACGACATGAACTTTTGTTGCTTTAAAGAATCTTTTTTCGCCATCGCTCTCACCTTGATTCTTTTGTCTTGGCGATTCTAAAATCAAATTTTCTTGAGCGGAATCCATCGATTTACTCTCGCGCAATAGTCCTTATAGGCTTCTCCGTGCAGTTCGTATAGCCATTTTTCCTCGGTATTTCGAATCACAACGGTTAATATCACCCACTGAATTGGAATCAGAAGCAATAGCCAAACATTATGCACGCAGAGGATAGCTCCAATACCACAGATCCACCACGAAAAGTAAATCGGATTGCGTGTGCGCGCGTAAATTCCAGTCGTTTTGAGTTCATTGCTTTGGAAGCTCGTGCTAACACCTGATTTCACCCCGCTGAGCCACTGAATTCTCGCTGCAACGAGCATTAAGAGAATGCCTATCAGGTAAAACAAATCTTTGAACCCACCCTTCAGTAGTCCACTCTGGAGCACTGACTGACTCAGCAGGTAACCAGTCAAATTCATCGCAAGTATAATCGCCCAGAGATACGGCCCAACTCCATCAGTCGGTATTTTTTGACGTTTATCTTGATCACTTTTTAAGTACATGTTCTCACCTCATTGTTAAAGAAACCATACTACAAGCTACAATTTTTCACCTACATTTTACCACTACTATTCCGCGTTTTAAACAGAATTTTTAAGGATTAGAAAATAAATTTTCAGCACTAACTCCAGATGTATTCTTTCTTACGATTCCCCGTACTCTTACTAAGAATCCCGTACCGCTTCACCTACACAAACAGGCCACACACAATGTTGTGCAAAAAAATAAATCGATTACGAAAAACCGAGCGGATTTTATAATCGCAGTAATGGGGGATAGCAACCAATGTGAATTACTGACTCTAGGGTGAAACCCGTAGAGTCAGTTTGAAGCTTGGTAGAGATTGAGACGAAGGCTCAATCCGGTGCCCCATTACAGTGATTATAAAAAAATCCGCAAGGATTTTAAGTAATCGATATACCTAATATTTCTTTATTTGCACGTAATCAATATGATGTCCAACTGTTTTATGTAGGATGAAGTCGGCGCGGGTTTTCGTTGGTAAGATGTACTCCTTAAGGTTCTTCAGGTTAGTCTTCTGCCACACATCTTTCGCCATCGCAATCGCGTCCGCACGATCCCCAATCGCATATTGATAGTAATAGTTATCCGGCTGTGATTTCGCACGGTCCATCAACAATTCGAAACGCTCTAAGTACCATTGCTCAATCAGCGTTGCATCGGCATCTACGAAAATCGACCAGTCGAAGAAATCACTCACGTAAATTTCACGATTTGGCGGTAGTTGCAACACATTAATCCCCTCAACAATCAAGATGTCAGGCGACTCAATCGTCTGCACTTCCCCTGGCACAATATCGTAAATCTCATGCGAATAAACTGGCGCATCCACGCTTGGATTTCCCGTCTTCACTTCGAGTAGGAAATGAACGAGAGCTTCCATGTCGTAACTTTCCGGGAACCCTTTGCGATCCAAGATTCCGCGGTTAATCAGCTCTTGCGTCGGTAATAAGAATCCGTCCGTTGTCATTAGGAACACGCGCTTATCCGGGTAGCGTTGTTGCAGCATCGTTTGCATCAAACGGGCTGTCGTACTCTTCCCAACGGCCACACTCCCAGAAACCCCGATAATAAACGGTACTGTTTTCTTCGTTTGATGAAGAAATTGCTGTTCCTCCGTACGTAATTCAATATGTTTTTTAAAGTATAAATCGAAATAATCGAGCATTGGCACATACACTTCTTGCACGTCCTGTAGGGAAATGCGGTCATTTAATGAGGTTAAGTGCGCAAGTTCTTCTCTCGTCATTGTGAATGGATGGGCGCCTTCGTACTGGCTCCACTCTTCTCGTTTAATTTGATAATACGTCTCGTTTTCTTTCAACGGATTCGTCTCCTTCAGCTACTGAGTCCTATCCTTGAATTGTACCACATGTTGAACACGGTTTCTATTTTTCATTATCTTAAGTTTTTCCCATGAAATCGCCGTGTTTGTTTACGTAAGGGCGTGGATTTAGTAGAATGAAAAGTGAAACTAAGGAAAGGATTTGTCGTATGAAACCACAAACAGGAACAGGCCTGGCAAATGGAAAGATTATTCTTGCCGGTGAACATGCCGTTGTGTACCACGAACCAGCGATTGCACTGCCAATTGACGCGGTTTACGTGAAGGCGGATATCGTCTCTGCACAAATAGGCCAAACGATTCAATGTGAACTTTATACAGGTGACGTAAACGAGATGCCAACTTCAATGGCAGGACTACAATTTGCGATTTGCGAAGCGTTCAAACGTGCTTCTGCAAAAGAAGTGACGGCTCATACTTTTACGCTCTCGATTGAGTCAACGATTCCTGCAGAACGTGGAATGGGCTCCAGCGCTGCAGTCAGCGTTGCAGTGGTGCGTGCCATTTTTGATTTCTTGGATGCGACACTTCCTGAAGAAACCTTATGGGACATCGTTCAAGGCGCAGAAACCATTTCGCATGGAAATCCGAGCGGCATCGATACGGCGACAACGAGTGGGACGCGTCCTGTATTTTTCAAAAAAGAACAAGAACTACAAACGCTCCATCTCGATATGCCAGCGTACCTCGTGATTGCCGATTCGGGTGTTACTGGAAATACAAAGCAAGCGGTGCAACATGTAAGCACCCTGCAAGAACGCATCATCGACCCTACTACACAGGAAACAGGTTCGGATGCGGTCCAATCGATTGGCGCTATCGTGAATGAAACGAAAGAGGCCATCAAAGAACAAAACCCTCAAAAACTAGGGCAACTGATGAGTGAAAATCATGAGCGCCTCCAACAACTCGGCGTGTCGCATGACGTCATCGATACACTCGTCGATACGGCCCATCAAAACAACGCGCTTGGAGCAAAAGTCACAGGTGGTGGCCTTGGCGGATGCATGATTGCCCTCGTTGAAACCGAGGAAGCCGCCCTTCATTTACAAGAACAATTCATGAAACAAGGAGCGCAGGCGGTCTGGATTCAATCGCTGGCGAAAAAGGAGAATACCAAATGACATCGAACATTGGAATCACGCGTGCGCATACGAATATCGCACTGATTAAATATTGGGGCAAGGAAAATAAGGAGCTCTTCATTCCGATGAATAGCAGCCTTTCTTTGACCCTCGAAGCCTTTTATACCGATACAAAAGTTGAACTCACAGACGCCTTAACTGAAGACGAGTTCTATCTTAATGGCGCCAAACAAGACGAAGCGGCAACGGCTAAAATTACGCGCTTTTTGGACTTGTTCCGCGCTGAAACAGGAGATACGCGTCGTGCTCGTGTCGAGAGCCTAAACTTCGTACCGACAGCTGCAGGCCTTGCGAGCTCTGCTTCCGCCTTTGCGGCACTGGCAGGTGCGATGAACAAGGCGACAGGCCTAAATATGCCTGCTCAAAAACTATCGACTTACGCGCGTCGTGGAAGCGGCAGTGCTACTCGTAGTCTCTTTGGCGGATTTGTTGAATGGAATAAGGGAGACTCCAACGAGAACAGTATGGCGATTCCTGTCGACAATGCGAACTTTGACATCGGGATGATTATTATCGTCGTGAGCGCAGCCGAGAAGAAAATTTCGAGTCGCGCCGGCATGGAACTGACCGTTTCTACTTCTCCGTTTTACGAAAGTTGGGTCACTTCAGCGGCGACCGATTTAACCGACATCAAAGAGGCCATCAAGGACCGCGACATTCATCGTATCGGCTCTATTGCGGAATTTAACGGCATGAAAATGCACGCTACGATGCTAGCAAGTAACCCTCCATTCTGTTATTTTGAACCGGAGAGTATTATCGCCCAACAAACGATTCGCACGATTCGAGAAGAACGAGGCATTCCAGCCTACTTCACGATGGATGCTGGGCCAAACGTCAAAGTCATCTGCAAGGCGAGTGATATTCCAGCGATTATGGAAGAGCTTGGCAAAGTATTCCCGAGTGAAAAACTCATCCCTACGCTCCCAGGGGAAGGCATTCGCACGTTGACCGAAGACGAATGGAACGCTTCTCGTGCGTCTTTCGAAGGGAAGTGAGCGCGTGACGATTACTTCAAAAGCTCCCGGTAAACTCTTTATTGCCGGAGAATATGCAGTTGTCGAACCAGGTCACGACGCTATTGTTGCATCCGTGTCTCGCTACTTGACCGTCACAATCGACGAAGCTACTAGTGTAGGAACCTTAACCTCTACGCAAAATCCAGACGTCGTTGTGGAATGGATTCGTAAAGGAGAATTGTTCCATGCAAAGGAAGACCATCCCTACAAATTGGTCGAAGAAGCGATTTTTGTCGCAGAACAGTATGTACGCGAATCCGGCAAAAAAACATTTGCCCTCTACTCACTTTCGATTACAAGTGAACTTGATGACGCTAAGCGTGGTATTAAATACGGACTTGGTTCCAGTGGTGCCGTTGTAGTCGCAACGATTCAAGCCGTTCTTGATTTCTACAAGACTCCACGCACATCTCTACTCGTCTATAAGCTGAGTGTGTTAACGAATCTCCGCTTATCCCAACGTGGATCCTTTGGAGATATCGCCGCCTCTTCTTTTGGAGGAATGGTGTATTACACAAGCCCGGACCGAGGCGAATTACTCGAACAATTACAAAGCCAAACAATCAAAGGAATTTGCGATTCCGACTGGAAAGACCTCACGATTGAGCGCCTTCCAGAAATCCCAAACTTCACCCTATTAGTGGGATGGACGGGACAAGTCGCTATCACGGATTCACTCATTCAAGCCACTGAGAAGAAACGCAAAGTGGCAACCGATAGTGAATTTTACAAAGAATTTCTCAAAAAGAGTCACGCCATCGTTCAAGGCCTACAAAACGCTTGGAACAATCAAGACATTCCAGCCTTGCAAGATGGCATCCGTGCTAACCGTGCACTCTTAAATGAATTTGCCAGAGAAATGCAGCTAGAAATCGAAACACCCGCACTACAAACGCTGTGCGACCTTGCAGAACAAGTCGGTGCCTGCGCAAAAACATCCGGCGCTGGTGGCGGTGACTGCGGCATTTGCTTTACACAAAACGAACAACAACGACAACAAATTGAAACGCAATGGGCCAAGGCTCAAATTCAAGTGCTTCCGATTACTATCGCAGAAGCCTGGTAAAGGAGATTAATGATGGATTTATTTCAACAACAAATGAATCGAAAGGACGAGCATGTGGGGCATGCGAACCAGCAATACCGTGCAACGAGCGCTCCCGAGTTTGTGGAAACGCGCTTCGTGCATCATCCCTTCACAACCGTGGATGTGGCTGATGTAACATTGCAGACAAATCTCGCTGGGCTCACCTTCGATGTTCCCTTTTTCATCAACGCCATCACGGGTGGTAGCCCACTCACGACTGCGTTAAACCAGCGCTTAGCCATCTTGGCACGTGAAACAGGCATGGCAATGGCGACAGGTTCGATGAGTATTGCGATGAAATTTCCTGAAAGTGCACAAAGCTTCAAGGTCATTCGTCAGGAAAATCCAAATGGAATCCTGTTCGCGAACCTTGGTGCGCATTACGATGCTGAGGCTGCTAAACGCGCTGTCGAACTCATCGAAGCAAACGCGATTCAAATTCACGTCAACCGTGCACAAGAACTCGTCATGCCAGAGGGAGACCGCGTCTTTAGCAACTGGCTTAAAAACATCGAAGATATCGTCAAAGCGAGTGCCGTCCCCGTTATCGTAAAAGAAGTCGGATTCGGATTTAGCCGTGAAGCCATCGCGCAACTAGAGAGTATCGGAGTTGCTGCTATCGACATTAGCGGTACTGGCGGTACGAATTTCGCCAAAATCGAAAACGGCCGACGCAAGGAAGACAAACTCGATTTCCTAGAAGACTGGGGACAAACGACCTTGACGTCGCTCATGGAAGCCCAAGGAAGCCGCACCCCAATCATCGCTTCCGGCGGTGTGAAGATGCCACTCGACATGGCCAAATGCTTCGCTCTAGGAGCCAGCCTTGTCGGATTGTCTGGTGAAATGTTGCATCTCGTACGTAAAGACGACTCCCTTCCAGACGCCATCCATACGGTTCAAACATGGAAAGAGCAACTGACAACGATCTTAACACTTGTCGGTGCAGATAGTATTTCTAGTCTCCAACAAGCCCCTATCGTGGTCGCACCAAGCCTCCAAAACTGGTGTGATGCCCGCGGGATTGATTGGAAACATCTTGCACAACGTTAAAAGCAAAAAGAGCTTAGGCAATGCCTAAGCTCTTTTCTATTTCTATGGGAAAAATAAGTAATGGATAATGCGCAGTACGTAGAAGAAAATCCCCACGATGAGTAAAATAACCATCACGACATGCACATACGGCCCTACTGGTGTATTCACGAAGTCTTGTAGCGCTGGAATTTTCGTATATAAGATAAAGTACAAGGCACTAATCCAAAACCCGAGTCCCAATAATCTTTTCATACGGCGTCCTTTCTATAAAACGAAGTACTGCATGATTAAGCTAGTGACAGTCACCATAAACCAAGTAGCTAAACCGGTTAAGATTGGTTTTGCCCCTGCTTCTTTGAATTGTTGGAAGGATACTTGCATACCGATACCTGCTAATGCCATCGCCATCAACCAGTTAGACGCTAATTTTGCATACGGTACAAGGAAATTTGGGAATAGGCCCACACTTGTAATGATGGAAGCGACCATGAACCAAATGATAAACATTGGCACGATATTCTTCCATTGAACGCTTTGTCCTTCTTGTTTCATGCGACGTGCTTCGACAAATGATAATACGAGGCAGGCTGGAACAATCATCAACGCACGAGTAAGTTTCACGATTGTCGCGATTTCTAACGCTTCTGCACTGTAACTTGCGCCAGCTGCGACCACGCTTGATGTATCGTTAATCGCTGTCCCTGCGAAAAGTCCGAATTGCGACGCGTCCATGCCCATCATATGTCCTAAGAATGGGAAGAGAAATACCGCGATGACGTTGAATAGGAATATGGTTGAAATTGACAACGCGACTTCATCATCTTCTGCTCTAATAATCGGTGAAGCTGCCGCAATCGCAGATCCCCCGCAAATCGCAGTCCCGAAACCAACAAGAATCTTCAGTGGACGAGACAATTTGAAGAAATTTCCTACAAGTAGCGCTGTTAGAAACGCAATCGAGATGGTCACAATCGTCACTGGGAACGATGATGCACCTGTTTGGCTCACCTGCGCAAACGACATTGTAAATCCTAGTGCGATAATGGAGTAATGTAATAATTTTTTCGCTGAATAATTGATCCCCGGTCTAAAATCACTTGGAATTTTCCAAAATTGGTTCAAGACCATCCCTAAAATAATAGCAAATACCGCACTCCCAATGACTGGGAATAGCTTATCGAGCATCACTGAGACAACCGCTATAGCAAATGTACACAACAATCCTTTTCTTTTTTCCATGAATGATGACATTTTATCAGATCCTTTCAATACTAAATCTTTACTAGTATAGCACACTCCGCCTTGATATTCGAACACAAATTGAAAAAGTGCATCATCCTTTAAAATTAACCGTGTGCAATTCGACACGGTTTACTCCAATCAAAAACCGCTTAGAATCGCGCATCCATGCTGACTCTAAGCGGTTATTTTTTAGAATTGTTTTACGACAACCCCATCAGGAGTTCCTACAAGCACGATATCCGTCATGTTTGTGAAGAGACCTTGCTCTACCACGCCTGTCATGCCTTTGATTTTTTCTCCAAATGCGATTGGGTCTTTAATTGGATAAACATCCAAGTCGATAATGTAGTTTTTGCTATCGGTTAAGTAGCGTTCTCCGTCACGTTCACGGAATGTTGGTTTGTATCCTAAAGCTTCAAAACGTTTAAATAATTGTTCTGATCCATACGGCACCACTTCCACTGGTAATGGGAAACGACCTAAGTAGTCGACCATTTTTGATTCGTCTACAATCCAGATAACACTTTTTGATTGTTCGGCAACGATTTTTTCGAATAATAACGCACCGCCGCCCCCTTTGATTCCTGAAAAATCTGGAGCGATTTCGTCTGCGCCGTCAATCGTTACGTCGATATAATCCACTTCATCCACGCTCTTCAACGGAATTCCTAGCGCTTCTGCTTGTTTCTTCGTTGCTAAAGAAGTCGTTACTCCCACGATTTCAAGACCTTCTTCTTTCACGCGGCGACCGATTTCTTCTACAAAATAGTAGGCTGTCGAACCCGTTCCTAAACCAACCGTCATTCCACTTTCTACATATTCTGCGGCTTTCTTGCCGACTAATTCTTTCATGTTCATTCAAGTTTCCCCCTGAGAAATTATCTATGTAGAGTATAGCATAACTGGCTTCTTCAAACTATCTCTTCTCGTAAATTTCTACTTCTTTTTATGCGATGCGGCTGCTTCTAAGGCGCGTTTTAAATAACGACCCGTATGGCTATTTTTATCCTTCGCCACTTCTTCAGGCGTCCCTGTCGCAATCACAAGTCCACCACCGCTACCGCCTTCTGGTCCCATATCAATGATATAGTCAGCGGTCTTAATCACATCTAAGTTATGCTCGATGACAAGCACAGTATTGCCCGCTTCGACTAAACGATTCAACACTTCAAGTAGACGTGCGATATCGTCCGTATGCAGACCAGTTGTTGGTTCATCAAGCACATAGAAGGTATTGCCTGTTGAGACACGTTGGAGTTCGCTGGCCAACTTCATCCGTTGCGCTTCCCCTCCAGAGAGCGTTGTGGCAGATTGGCCAAGGGTGACGTAGCCGAGTCCGACATCCTTAATTGTTTGTAATTTACGTTTGATTTTTGGTACGGCTTGGAAAAATTCCACCGCTTCTTCGACCGTCAATTCAAGAATATCCGCGATACTCTTTCCTTTGTATTTCACTTCGAGCGTTTCAGAGTTATAACGCGTTCCGTGGCAGACTTCACACGGCACATACACGTCTGGCAGGAAGTGCATCTCGATTTTCAGAATCCCGTCCCCTTTACAAGACTCGCATCGTCCACCCTTCACGTTGAAACTGAAGCGGCCTTTCTTATATCCGCGGATTTTTGCTTCGTTTGTAGTCGCAAATAAATCACGAATATCATCAAATACACCCGTATACGTCGCAGGATTGCTTCGTGGGGTTCTTCCGATTGGGCTTTGGTCGATATCGATAATCTTATCGAGGCTCTCAAATCCAGAAATGCTCTTGAACTTCCCTGGTTTTTCCTTCGTACGGGTAATCTCACGCGCTAAGGCTTTCTTCAATACGCTGTTGACAAGCGAGCTCTTACCAGAACCCGATACCCCTGTCACGGCTACGAAACGTCCGAGCGGCACATCCACATCGATAGCGCGTAAGTTGTTTTCCGCAGCGCCTTCTAAATGGATCCAGCCCTTATCTTCCCTGCGGCGTTCATCTGGGACTGGAATGTATTTCTTGCCGGCTAAATATTGCCCTGTCAGTGATTTCTTATTCTTCTCCACTTCTTTTGGAGTTCCTGCAGCGATAATCTCACCACCGAATTCACCCGCACCTGGACCAATATCAATCAAGTAGTCCGCAGCACGCATCGTGTCTTCGTCATGTTCTACGACAATTAAGGTATTTCCAAGGTCACGCATGCTCTTCAATGACTCGATTAAGCGGTCATTGTCGCGTTGGTGAAGTCCAATCGACGGTTCGTCTAAAATGTAGAGGACGCCTGAAAGATTTGAACCGATTTGAGTCGCTAAACGAATTCGTTGCGCTTCTCCCCCTGACAACGTTCCAGCGGCACGGCTCAATGTTAAATATTGCAAGCCAACATTGCGTAAGAATTTCAAACGAGAGCTTACTTCTTTTAAGATTGGAGCTGCGATTTGCTCATCAGTTTCGGATAAGTTTAAGTCTTTGAAGAAATCAATCTCATCATCTACAGACAGTGCCAACACTTCACTGATGTGTTTGCCTCCGACTTTGACAGACAAGGCCTGTTCATTTAAACGGAATCCATGACACTTCTTACATTCTGATTCGTTCATATATTGGCGCATTTGTTCACGCGTAAAATCACTATTCGTTTCACGGTAACGGCGCTCTACGTTGACGGCCACTCCTTCAAAAGGAATTTCCACATCACGAACGCCACCAAATTCATTTTCATAATGGAACTTAAAGGTCGCATCTCCTGAACCGTATAACACCATATTCTTCTGCGACTGCGTCAGTTTCTCGAATGGAATATTCATTGGAATCTTGAACTGTTTACAAAATTGCTCCAGCATCGTTGGATAATAATTCGAACTAATTGGATTCCAAGGAACAAGCGCTCCTTCTTCTAGCGTTAAATTCTTATCTGGAACGATTAAATCTACGTCGACTTCGAGTTTTGATCCTAGACCATCACACTCCGGACACGCTCCAAACGGCGCATTGAACGAGAAGAGACGTGGCTCTAATTCGCCCACCGTAAATCCACAAATCGGACAAGAATGGTGTTCGCTGAAGAGATGTTCTTCCCCACCAATCACATCGACAATCGCATAGCCTTCCGCTAAACGAAGGGCCGCTTCAATCGAATCGAATAGACGAGAACGACTCTTATCATTCACTACGATACGGTCCACGACTATTTCAATATTATGCTTCTTATTCTTCTCGAGATTGAATTCTTCAGTAACTTCATGCATCTCGCCATCCACGCGCACACGCACATATCCGTCTTTTTGAATCTTCTCGAAGACTTTCTTATGCTCGCCTTTCTTCTGAACGACAACCGGTGCTAACACTTGAATCTTTGTTTTCTCTGGCATCGCCATGACGCGGTTGACCATTTGTTCCAAGGACTGGCTTTCAATCGGCGTACCGTCATTTGGACAGATAGGTTTTCCCACACGCGCATATAGCAAACGTAGATAGTCATTAATCTCCGTTACCGTTCCGACCGTTGAACGCGGATTACGGGACGTTGTTTTTTGATCGATGGCAATCGCTGGACTCAAACCATCGATACTATCCACGTCTGGTTTGTCCATTTGCCCTAAAAATTGACGTGCGTATGCAGATAGACTCTCTACATAACGACGTTGCCCTTCTGCGTATAATGTATCAAACGCAAGCGAGCTCTTCCCTGACCCTGATAGTCCTGTAATCACGACAAACTGGTCACGAGGAATGCTTACATCAATATTTTTTAAATTATGAGATCGTGCTCCATGCACGACAATATGGTCTTTTGCCATTTCTATACCTCTTTTTTAATCGATACCTCTATTGTATCAAACTTTCTGCACGCGAACAAATGTTCTTACAGTTTCACTTCGATTTCCACTGGACAGTGGTCGCTTCCTGTGACATCGCTACGAATGTCGACTTCTTTTAGAAGCGGTGCGAGTGCTTCGGATACGACAAAATAGTCAATTCTCCATCCAATATTTCGTGCACGAGCGCCACCCATGTAGCTCCACCAGCTATACGCCCCAACTGTGTCAGGATGTAAGTAGCGGAACGCATCCACTAAGCCGTTTGCGACAACTTGGTCGAATTTCGCACGTTCTTCTTTAGTGAATCCGGCGTTATTCACATTTGTCTTTGGATTTGCTAAGTCGATTTCCTTATGCGCCACGTTCAAGTCGCCACAGAAAATCACTGGTTTTGTCTCTTCTAGCTTCTTGATGTATGCAAGAAAATCATCTTCCCACACTTGACGGTACGCTAGACGCGATAAGTCGCGTTTTGCATTTGGCGTATAGACCGTTACTAAGTAAAATTTCTCGAATTCGGCTGTAATCACACGTCCCTCTTGGTCATGTTCTTCGATGCCGATGCCGTATGTTACCGATAGTGGTTTTACTTTGGTGAAGATGGCCGTTCCAGAATAGCCTTTTTTCACAGCTGAGTTGAAATACACATCATACTCGCTAAACTCCATGCCAAGTTCCACTTGTTCTTGTTGCGCCTTTGTTTCTTGTAGGCATAAAATATCTGGATTACTTTCTAATACGTACTCTTGTAGAGCACCTTTATTTAATACAGAACGAATTCCGTTCACATTCCACGTTGCTAATTTCATTGTTTTCCCTCCATTACGTCCCTTCCATAGTATCAACTCTAGGGCCTTTTTGCGAATAAAAATAACCAGCAGAAAGCATTTCTGCCTCCTTCTGGTTATTTGAGTTTTTCTTTAAATTGTTTCAGTGAACCTTGGTTTTCTTCTGGCAAGCAAACATAGAAGCTTGTTTGACCATTTTCAGATTCAGCATACATCATACCGCCATGTGATTTTACAATGTTCTCGGCAATCGCAAGACCAAGTCCTGTTCCGCCTGTTTCTTTAGAACGGGATGCTTCTGCGCGGTAGAAACGTGCAAAGAGTTGTTCCAACACTTCTTTCGAAATTGGATCTCCGGCGTTTCGAACGGCAATTGTCACGACTCCATCATTTCTTAATACTTCCATCGTGATGACAGAATCTTCGTGGCCGTATTTAATCGCATTCGATAAGAGATTATTAATCACGCGCACCATTTTCTCGGCATCGAGTTCAAGCACGACATCGCGGTTATTCGGCAAGACTTCAATCGCCATCTTGCGTTTTTGCGCCTCGAGTTCGAAGTCCGCTGCTACTTGCTCTAAGAAATTCACGATTGGAATATCATTAAGTCTAAGCGGTGCTCCGTTTGGACGAGTTGTCGTATATTCGAATAAGTCGTCTACGAGTAATTTCATTTGTTCCGCCTTCGAATAGGCGATTTCCGCATAACGCTTCGCATCGGCACTCTCAACATTTGGTTGATTAACAATCAATCCAAGATATCCAAGAATCGATGTCAGCGGTGTACGAATATCGTGCGATACATTGGTAATCAATTCATCCTTCGATTTCTCAATCGCACGTTCATCCTCTAGCGCATTCACGGTCGAATCGACCAAGCGGTTAATCGAGTTTACGACTTGCCCCATGTCTCCGGATAAACGGAACGGAATGCGTCGGTCATACTGTCCGTCCGCGATTAAATGCAACTCCTCCAAAATGTGGTTTAACTGCATTTGTTGGTATCTTCGCATCAAACGCCAATAAGTAAACGCCACTGCAAAAACGACGGATGTAATCGTGAAGATATTTTTGTAGAACGCAATTTGCTCGCGCTCGATATGCCATACTTCACGAGCAGAGAATTCTACAGAAATAAACCCTGGCTCATTAATGAGTTGGCTGACCATCACAAGAATTCCTAAGTATAAAAGGAATACAATACACAGCGTCACGATTCCTTCTAATACGAGTTCGCTGACTTCCTTTGGCGTGAGCGTCAAGAGTGTCGGTTCGTTTTTGACTTTTCGAAGGTGAAGAACTTTTTTATTATTTGTCTTCAATCTTGTAGCCTACTCCCCATACTGTTTCAATGACTTTTTCTCCGCCAGTCGCTTCGGCAATCTTGTCGCGAAGGTGGCTTACGTGTACCATAACTGTTTTCGTTGAAACGATACTTTCTTGTTGCCATACCGTTTCGAAGATTTCATCTGCACTAAATACACGGTTTGGATGGCTCGCAAGTAAGTATAGAATTCCGAATTCTAATACCGTTAATTGGATTTCTTTGCCATCTGTTGTTGTCACTTGGTGAGATTCTTTCTTAATCGTTAAAGGTCCAATCGTAATTTCTTCGTTAGCTGGGCCTTCTTGCGTAATCGTTGAACGGCGTAATAATGATTTCACACGCGCAATGACTTCAAGTGGGTTAAATGGTTTTGTAACGTAGTCGTCGGCACCATTTGTTAAGCCTTGGATTTTATCGATATCTGTTGATTTCGCGCTTAATAATAGAATTGGCAATTGTGCATTTTCCTTACGCACTTCATGCACCACTGAGATTCCGTCTAAGCGTGGCATCATAATGTCCAAGATAATCATATCGATATCTGGATACATTTTTAATTTTTCAAGGGCTTGTTTCCCGTCATAGGCTTTTACAATTTCATAATTTTCGTTCTTTAAGTAAATCGTCAATAATTCAACGATTTCGCGATCATCATCTACTACTAAAATTTTCATGAGTATTCCCTCTTTTCATTCTTTTTCTACTTTATCCTATTAAAAATAAACCATTTTTGCTAGTAATTTTTACGATTCTTGACTTTTACTTAATAAATTCCTAAGAAATGGCTTAAAAACGGCCTCCAACACGACCATCACGCGAAGTTTTGTTATAATAAAATACGAACAACTCTAAAGGAGAATCGTATGACTCAATCACCTATTAGGCAGCAAACCATTCAATTGGTTGCAACACAAATTTCAAAAACTGAAAAACTCGAAGAAATGCTGACGCCGTTCGCGCTCGATGAGACACTGATTCGTCATCTCACAAAAGAAGAAGACGGGCCATTCGTTCACTTCTGGGCGCTTGAAGATATCGTGATTCTTGGAATGACCGATACAAAGGTTCCTTATCTTGAACAAGGGCTAGAAAGACTGCGTGCCAACGGATTTACGCCGATTGTGCGCCAAGCAGGTGGACTGGCCGTTGTGAGTAACGAAGGTATCTTAAACATCAGCCTTCTCTTTAAAAATAAACAAATGCCAACGATTAACGAAGCCTACGAATGGATGCAACAACTTATCCAGGAGACTTTCCCAGAAGCGGAGGCGCTTGGTGGGATTCAAGCATTCGAAGTAGCAGACTCCTATTGTCCAGGAGATTATGATTTAAGCATTCAAAACCGTAAAATCGCTGGAATTGCGCAACGCCGCTTAAAAGATGTCGTGTGCGTTTCGATTTACTTAAGCGTCTATGGAGACCAAAACCGTCGTGGGCTTGTGGTTCGTGATTTCTATGATCACGCACTTCAAGGCGAAGAGACAAAATGGCATTTCCCAGAAGTCAACGCCGACAGTATGTGGAATATTAGTGACGCGCTTGGATGCGACCTTACGATTGAAGACGTGCAAGTTCGCGTCTTGCAGGCTTTAACTAAACTTGGGTGCACGCTAGAAGAAAACGAAACAGACTTTATTCACACTCCAGATTTTCAAAAAGCACTTGAACGTTTTGTGAAACGACAATAATCCATCAAAAATCGCGGTGTAAAAGCATTTTAAAAGGCTGGCCCTCTTGCTTTTCTACCGAAAATAGCATAAACTGAAAGTGCTTATGAGTATTATTCACAATCTAATCGAAAGAAGGCGTCAAACGCATGACTGAAGCATTTAAACGTGAAAAAGTATTTCGTGACCCAGTACACGATTATATCCACGTGCAACATCCAATTATTCTTGAATTAATTAATAGTCGTGAATTGCAACGACTCCGCAGAATTAAACAAACCGGAGCTTCGATGTATACTTTCCATACAGCAGAACATTCACGATTTTCTCACTCTTTAGGGGTATATGAAATCGCCCGTCGTATTTGCGACAACTTTGCTCGTAACTATGCGACCAAAGAAGAAGGAGATGGACTATGGGACGACAGCAATCGCCTTGTTGTACTCTGTGCTGCCCTCTTGCATGATGTTGGGCACGGACCATACTCACATACTTTCGAGAAAATCTTTGATACAAACCATGAACAAATCACCATCGACATCATCTTGTCTGAGGAAACGGAAGTCAATCAGATTTTACGTAAAGTCTCTTCTACTTTCCCACAAGAAGTAGCTAGCGTGATTCAAAAAACACATCCAAATCCTCAAGTGGTGCAATTGATTTCGAGTCAAATCGATGCGGATCGTATGGACTACTTACTTCGTGATGCTTATTTCACAGGGGTAAACTACGGAACCTTCGACCTCACGCGTATTCTTCGTGTGATTCGTCCGTATAAAGGCGGCATTGCTTTTACCTATTCAGGAATGCACGCGGTAGAAGACTACATCGTGAGTCGTTATCAAATGTATATGCAAGTATACTTCCACCCAGTTTCTCGCGGGATGGAAGTCGTGTTAAATCATTTATTGAAACGCGCTTCGGCTTGCTACCACTCAGAATTGAATCCATTAAGACACTCTGCAACGTTCTTGAAACCTTTCTTCGAGGGAACATGGACATTGGAAGACTACTTACGTCTCGATGACGGCGTATTGAACACATACTTCTCTCACTGGTTATTAGAAGAAGATGCCATCTTAAGCGACTTGTCAGATCGTTTCATTAACCGTCGTCCGTTCAAATCAGTGCCATTTAACCGTACAAACGATGGCGCTCAAATCGAACGCATGAAACAAATCGTAGAAGAAGTTGGGTTCGATCCAGAATACTACACTGCCATTAACAACAGTTTCGACTTACCATATGATTTCTATCGTCCAGATTCGATTAAACCAAGAACGCAAATCGAGCTTGTAGAACGCAATGGTAATATGGTTGAGTTGTCTCAAGTAAGTTCGATTGTAGATGCTATTTCCGGAAAAGTACGTGGTGACGAACGCCTCTACTTCCCTCGCGAAATGGTCAGCGGCGAAATGCAAAACGGCCTCTTCATGGACGACTATGCAGAGTTTCAAAATATCGCCGCACAGTTGGACGTGTTCTCTAATCAAATGAAATAACAGGATACGAGGGCGAACGCTCAGGACTGAATCACTGGACCGAAACGACGGAAGGAACGTGTAACGTTCTGCGTACGTTTCGGGAAGTGGACGTCAGTCCTGTGAGCCCGAGTTCAACTACACAGGATCTAAGCATCATCTACCAATTACTTTTTATAAATAAAAAAACACAATATACCTTATAAGGTATATTGTGTTTTCCATATTTTACGGAACACTCCGAAAGTTTTACGTAATGGAATTATGTATAAGCATTGTATTTTTGCTCAGATTCTTATTTTAAAGAGCTCCAATTATCCAGCTTAAAACGCTACTTAACGCTATTGAACAATTTTCAAGGAGGAACTATGGCTATCAAATTAATCGCCATCGATATCGACGGCACACTACTCAATTCAAAACGCGAAATCACACCACGCGTAAAGGCTGCTTTAAACGCCGCAAGCGCACAAGGAGTCTATGTCGTTCTTTGTACAGGACGCCCATATCCTGGTGTAGAAGGATTGCTTCAAGAACTCGACCTCGTGAACGACCATGATTATGTCGTAACTTACAACGGAACTCTGGTGCAACAAACAGGTTCGAAGAAAGCTCTCGTTCGCTTCTCAATGACACATGATGACCTAGAGCGCGTGAACGACTACGCTACAAAATACAATGTGCACTACCACGCCATCGACGAAGAAGCGATTTACGTTCCAACTGCAACAGTTGGTAAATACTCGATTCATGAAAGTGAACTTGTTGGAATGCCAATCGTGCACCAATTATACAAAGATATTCCAACCGATAAAGAATTCGTCAAAATCATGTTTGTGGATGAACCTGAAGTGTTAGAAGAATTAATACCAAATCTTTCTGACGACTTCAAGAGCCGCTACAACATTTTCCGTAGTGCGGGCTTCTACCTCGAAGTCATTCATCCTGAAGCCAGCAAAGGAAAAGCCGTGCATCATCTAGCCGATAAACTTGGCCTTACACGCGATGAAGTAATGTGCCTTGGTGACCACGAAAACGATCGTGACATGATTGAATACGCTGGCCTTGGGGTTGCGATGGGAAATGCGATTGATTCGATTAAAGAAATTGCTAACTTCGTGACAACAACAAACGACGAAGATGGTGTTGCTGTTGCCGTTGAAAAATTCGTTTTAAACAAGGAGAACTAGTCATGCTTCATGAGATGACTCTCTTTCCAAAACCGTATGCTTCCATCGCCTCCGGTCAAAAAACGATTGAGCTTCGTCTTTACGATGAAAAGCGTCAATCGATTCAAATTGGTGATCACATTCGATTTACCAATACCCTGGACGCTTCGCAAACAACACTCTGCGAAGTGGTTCAGTTGCATGTTTTTAAAAACTTTGCAGAACTGTACGAGCGCCTTCCGCTATTAAAATGCGGTTATACTCCAGAAGACGTGGTCAATGCGCATCCCGACGATATGTTGACTTACTATTCCAAAGAAAAACAAGCACAATATGGCGTTGTCGGCATCGAACTGAAACTTATTTAACAAAACGAGCCTAATTAGGCTCGTTTTTCTTTATTATTTTCAGGAATAGCAACGTAGATTTCCTGAAAGAAGACTAATTTTTATCTTTTCCAAATGAATTTAGGAACATTCTTTTGATTTTCAAGGTTTCATTTGCTCATTTCCCGAATATTACAGGTTTAAAAAGTTGTAATTTCCGTACTTTTATGTATACTATAATAGTGTCTTAAAGAAAAAAAGGAGGACGAAACGATGAAATTAAAAAGAAGTGAACGTTTAATCGATATGACACAACGTCTATTAGATAACCCACATACGTTAATCTCATTAACAACATTTACAGCATTGTATCAGTCCGCAAAATCTTCTATTAGTGAAGATATTGCTATTATTAAGAAGACTTTTGAAAAGCAAGGTGTAGGGATTATTCGCACAGTACCGGGTGCTGCAGGGGGCGTGATTTTTGTTCCGAAAATCAAACGCGAACAAGCATTGGCTGCTGCGGAAAAACTAAGAGAGCAAATGAACGATGCAAGCCGTCTATTACCAGGGGGATATATTTACCTTTCTGATTTACTTGCAAAACCAGATGTATTACATGATTTAGGGAAAATGATTGCATCTGCTTACGAAGATAAAAAAATCGATGCCGTTATGACGGTTGCAACAAAAGGGGTGCCAATCGCACAAACCGTTGCGAACTACTTAAACGTGCCATTCGTCATCGTGCGCCGTGATTCAAAAATTACGGAAGGTTCTACGGTAAGTATTAACTACGTTTCAGGTTCTTCTTCTCGCGTTGAGAAAATGGAATTATCAAAACGTACATTAGCTAGCGGATCAAATGTATTAATCGTCGACGACTTCTTGAAAGCCGGCGGTACAATCAACGGTATGCGTAGCCTTATTCAAGAGTTTGATTCAACAACAGCGGGTGCAGTTGTATTCTGTGAATCAGGAGTTTCAAACCACAACGTAACAGACTACTCTTCCATCATTAAAATTACAGAGATTGATACCGAAGCACAAACGATCAAAGCAGAAGTAGGAAACTTCTTTGATACGCATGAATTTTTATAAGATAAAATGAAATAAAGCGAAGAGCCAAATTGGTTCTTCGCTTTTTGTATGCATGAAAAATTATCATATATGATAATTTCGCTAAATGAAAAATAAGAATAGGGACCACAATGGCAATACCGCTAAGTAGGCAATGGTTGTCATTGTCACCACATTCGTGGCAAAATCAACATCTCCTTTAGCTTCTGCCGCTAAAATCGGCATAATCACGAGGGTTGGAATGGTCGATTGAATGATAAAGGTTTCTTTTAATAAGGTGTTATCCGCTCCTCCAACAAGTAACACTAATACCATTAACATTGGGAAAATAATAAAGCGCCCTGCTAGAGCAAGTACGATATCACGGTCTATGCGCAACGTTCCAAGACCACTTTGCTGAAGGTTAATTCCGATATACATAAGGGACAATGGCGTCACTAAGCTTCCTACTATATTAATCGAATTTTGTGCAAACGTTGGAACTGGAATGCCAAGCGCCACAACTGCTAATGCCACTAAGAACGCAATGAGCGGCGGTGAGCAGAGGCTCTTCCACTGGATCCCTCTAGTTTTATTTCCATCAGGACGGTCAATCGCTACGACATAAGTTCCCACGGTAAAAATCGACAATGTATTAATCACGTAGTAAACCAAAAAGTACGGCATCGCTTCTTCCCCAAAAAGAGAGAGGTTCAGCGGCAATCCCATAAAGACGGTGTTCGCATTCACGAATGTATTGAGCATCACCCCGCGTCTTCCAACCGGAACTTTGAACAAAACTACAGCGCCCCATGCCACGATGTACCCTAGAATCACCGTAATCAACGGATATAGACTCGCTCCAAAGAAGCTCACGAGTTGTTCTTTTGTTATAAATTTTAATACCGAAACAAAGATGGACGCTGGCAAAGCAATCTTCAAAATCAAATCCGCAATGCTCTTACTGAATCCTTCTTGAAACCATCCCTTGGCCTGCAAGAGATAGCCGAGCGTGATGACCGCTAGAATCGTCACCAGACTCGATAACGCCTGTATAATCACATGCTTGTCCTCCAAAAATAGTTATTTTCTTACAGATTCTTTCGATCCAATAATGTGAAAGTTAAGTAATCTGTAACAATTGTCTGCAGTCTTTCGTTATATCCACAATCCCCAGAAGCGTAGTTAATCACCATTCCTTGTAAAAACAAATAGGTTCCTCGGACAATATTGAATAATTTTTCTTCACTGATTGAGTGAGGTAATACTGCTTCAATTAAAGATTTTAGTATGTTGAAACTCTTCATTCTTAACTGATTAATTGGTTTTGTGAATTCGGGTAAATCAACTTCTTCCCCTTCAACAATAAATAGAAGCTGATTAGAACTCGCATATTGAAATCCAAAGCGAATAAAATGATGGCAAACTCCTAATAATCTATCCTCTACACTCTCGTTCGATTGATAGATTTCTAAAGAAGTTTGATATAACTTTTCTAGTGGGGCACTGGCAACTTCAAACAGAATTTCATCCTTATTTTTGAAATAAAGATAAATGGTTGTATGAGAGCATCCTGCACGTTTGGCAATTTCTCGAATCCCAACCTCCTGAAAAGATTTTTCTGCAAAAAGACTACTTGCCGCTTCTAAGATTCTATCCCTTGTTAACTGTTCTGAAACCATTCACTTTTCTCCATTTCTTGCAATGCGTTCTTCACTTCTCCACCATGAGCAACAGAAAGTATAGCTTGGCTATATTCTTTTAATACGGAATGAGCTGTCTGTAAAGCTTTCGGCATATCTGCTGTATATTCTTTCATTGGTGCGCTTAACACTCCCGCTCTGTCCGTCGTCAGAAGATCTCCTCCAATTAATAGATTATCCTCTGAATGATAATAACAGGTATGTCCCGGCGAGTGCCCTGGTGAATGAATTGCCGTGAGCCCTGCTTTTTCCAACAATGCATTTGATTCGGGAGTTCCCAGTTCAATGAAATCCTGCTTTTTAAAAGTGATAGGCTCTAGCTTTTCTCGACCAGGATATGGTTTTTCTCCTGAGACAAAAGAGATTTCTCTGCTGTCGATAACAATAGGAAGATTTGGTAATAGTGTTTTTAATCTTGGAATTCCTCCAATATGATCAGAATGTCCATGCGTTAAAAATACTCCAGAAACTCTTTCCTTATCATAAAAATTACGAACAACATACTCTGCCATTCGTGGTAAAAATTTAGCTAACCCACTATCAATTAAGAAGTATTGGTTATCCTTTTCAACAACCCAAATACTAACAATGAATATCCCAATATCAAACTCAAACTTTTCAATATGTGGACTGATTCTCTTTCTTTTTGAAATTAAACGATAAATGAATTGATTCATTTCAACACCTCAATTTCCACTACTAACCACTGGTTACCACTTAGTATAAACCCTTTTTCCATTCAATTCAAGAAATAAAAAAAGCCTACCAAATCAATGGTAAGCTTAGTGATTATGCTTTTTTACGGAAGGCACTCACGATAAATGAGATGAATAAAATGACAAGGAACACACATGTAATCGCGGCTCCCGGAGGCGCTTCGTAAATATAAGATGCTGAAAGCCCTGCAAAGAAACCAATCAGACTGATGATAATCCCTCCGATTATAACGCCATTAAACTTACTGCTTACTCGAAGTGCAATGGATGCTGGCAGTACAATAACGGCGGACACTAGAAGGGACCCTGCGATTGGCATCATCACTGCAATCACAACTCCTGTGATAATCGTAAAGAGGTTCGTCATCAAGCGAACGGGTAATCCTGCTGTCATCGCTGTATCTTCATCAAACGATAATACATACAGTGGTTTACGGAAAATCACGTATAACGCAACGACGACAACTGCTAGTAGAATCATAATCCACATTTGCTCATTTGTAATCGTCACGATAGAACCGAATAAGAACTGGTCCACACTTAATGTTGAACGTCCCTTTTGCATATTCATCAAGATAAGGGCAATCGCCATTCCTCCCGACATTAGTATGGCAACGGTAATTTCAGAATATCCTCTAAAGTATTTTCCAATCGCTTCAATAAAAATCGCTGCGATAATCACCACAATTAGCGTTGTGAGTGTTGGATTCATCCCCAAAAGAAATCCTAGCGCCACCCCAACAAGGGATACGTGCGATAAGGTGTCGGCCATCAGCGACTGTCTTCTAAGAATTAAGAACAATCCAAGAATCGGCGTGATAAAAGCCATCGCTATTCCTGAGATGAATGCTCTTTGCATGAAACCATAGAAAAACATCTCCATGGAGAATCCTCCTTTCGTTGCAGATGGATATGTTTATCCACGTATTGTTCAAGTGCTTCTTCCTCATGAGTGACCATTAAAATGGCTTTCCCGTGATGAGCGCAAGCATGGTGTAATAAATGATAAAATCTCTCGCGCGAAGCCTTATCCATACCGGCAGTTGGTTCATCGAGGACGAATAAATCTGGGTCCGTCGCAAAAATTCGTGCTAAACAGATACGTTGTTTTTGTCCTCCTGATAAATCTCCGATACGTTTATTGCGTTGCTCCCACATTCCTACGGATTTAAGAGAGCGTTCGATATGTTCATGATCTTCTGCATTTATTTTTTTGAACCAGCGCCCTTGTTGGTAACGACCTGACGCCACAAGTTCATATACATTTGATGGGAACCCTACATTAAAAGAAGAAATCTGTTGCGGAGCGTATCCAATCGATAACTTCTCGCCATTGCTATTTTTCTTTGCAATCGTGGCTTTCCCACTCTTTGGTGTTAAGAGTCCTAATATATTTTTTACTAAAGTAGACTTCGCTGCTCCGTTTTCCCCAGTCAAAATCACAAACTGACCTGGTTCCACTGTAAAGCTAATATCTTCAAGTACTGTCTCTTGTTCATATGAGAAAGAAAGATGTTCTACTGAAATATAACTCATGCCTTTCTCCTTTCTAAATCGTAGTGATTCTTTTTTATACAATGGATAGAATAGCATATTGAGTGCACTCCGTCAATGTTTCGGGCTTTGGAAGCATCCTCTGGAAACAAGGTGGACTAGCGATTGTAACGTTCATTTTACTATTTGTTTTATAGTTTAAATAGCATCTTTAAGAATTATTGGGAAATTTTACCAATAATTCTTTATTTATATTGCTTTTTGGATTTCACAGTGATATCATTTAGATATCAAATAGACAAAGGAGTCTTTTTTATGAACGAAAAAATTTTAAAAACAAAATCTAACGGTTTTGCTGCGTTGTTTAGCATTTTACTTCTACTCATCCTTTCAGTTGTGGGCTTTATCTCCTCAATTGCGTTGATAAAAAATGAAGGCCTACAAGTAGTTTGTATTATCCTCAGCATTCTAGTATTTATCAGTAGTCTTATCCTTTTTGGAGGACTAAAAGTTGTTAAACCTCAAGAAGCGATTGTTTTGACGCTCTTTGGTGAGTACACAGGAAGTATTAAAGAACCTGGCTTCTATTTTGTAAACCCATTTAGCGTGTCTGTAAACCCTGCTGCCAAAACAAAATTAGGCCAAAGCGGTGATGTCGACCGTCAAAGCACTCCGGTCACAATTAGCACTACAGGCGGCGTTGAAACTAATTTAAATGCCTTAAAAAATCAAATTTCTCTAAAAATTATGACGTTAAACAACTCTCGTCAAAAGATTAACGATTGCCTAGGGAACCCTGTTGAAATCGGAATTGCTGTGACTTGGAGAGTGGTCGATACGGCTAAAGCAGTCTTCAACGTAGATAACTACAAAGAATACTTATCTCTTCAATGTGATAGCGCGCTTCGTAACATTGTACGTATTTATCCATATGATGTAGCTCCAAACGTTGATACAACTGGAGACGGTATTGCCGATGAAGGTAGCTTACGTGGTTCAAGTGAAGTCGTTGCAAAACGTATTCGTGATGAAATCCAAGCACGTGTTGAAAATGCGGGTCTTGAAATTATCGAAGCACGTATCACTTACCTTGCTTACGCCCCAGAAATCGCTGCAGTAATGCTTCAACGTCAACAAGCTTCTGCAATTATTGACGCTAGAAAGATGATTGTAGACGGTGCTGTTGGAATGGTTGAAATGGCGCTAGAACGCTTAAACGAAGGAGAACTCGTAGAATTGGATGAAGAACGTAAAGCTGCGATGGTCTCTAACTTACTCGTTGTTCTTTGCGGCAATCATGATGCTCAACCAATCGTTAACACAGGAAGCCTGTACTAACGATGGCTGATTTAAAGAAAAAACAAATTCCATTACGACTGTCATCTAAATTATATGCTGCTATCGCATCATGGGCAGAAGATGATTTTAGATCAGTCAACGGACAAATCGAATACTTATTAACAGAATGTGTGAAACAACGTAAGAAAGATGGTAAATACGTCTCGGAAACGATTGACGAACCATTTGAAATCGATATTGAATAACAAAAAGGATGGACGAAATTCGTCCATCCTCTTTATTTTCTCTTCAAACTATCAGCAGTCGTTGATTTCATGTAGCTCCAAAAAGAAAATTAAATATAAGCACTATGATTACGAAGAATCGTGCGGATTTTATAATAACAGTAACGTGTTTCGCAAAAAAGACGAATTAAAGGGAGTTCGGAATTGATTCCGTACTCCCTTTTTGAGTTTTTTAGGCGAGAGACTCTAGGCTCGAGCCGGTGCAACGTTACCGTTATTATAAACAAATCCGCAAGGATTCGAAGTAATCTTTTTGCACTTTATTGTTTAATTTTCTTTTGGCTATGCAGTGGTTTAGCGAAAATCATACGACCTGCTGCAGTTTGAAGGGCGCTCGTTACGACCACTTCAATCTCTTGGTTCATATAATATTGTCCATCTTCCACGACAATCATCGTACCATCATCCAAGTACGCAACCCCTTGTTGGCGCTCCGTTCCCGATTTAACAACCGTTGTCTTCAAGGTTTCCCCTGGAATCACAACTGGCTTGATGGCTTGCGCTAACGCATTAATATTAAAGACCGGAACATTTTGGAACTCGCTGACTTTATTTAAGTTAAAGTCGTTCGTGATAATAATGCCGTCAATCGCCTTTGCCAAGCGAATTAACTTGCGGTCCACTTCATTAATATCGTCATAGTCTCCATCGTAAATTTCTACTTTAATATTCTCTTCTTTTTGAAGAGCATTTAAAATATCTAATCCACGGCGCCCTCTCACGCGTTTTAAGCTATCGGCGCTATCGGCGATATATTGTAATTCATTCAGTACGAATACTGGAATCACCAGTACCCCTTCGATAAAGCCTGTTTTAGCGATATCGTAAATTCGTCCATCGATAATGACGCTTGTATCGAGCAGTTTGTATTTTCTGAAGTTATCTCCTGCTTTACGTTCAAGCACTGGAGAATCCTCCGTTTTCTTTCTTGTCGCTGTAAAAGCTTTTAAAATATCTTCACGACGCGTCGTTCCAACATAAAAGCCAAGGTACCCAAAGATAATACTTAAGGCGATTGGTAAAGCTTGCGTAATTGCTGGAATTTGTAAGTTTGTAAATGGCAATCCAACGAGCCATGCGACTAAGAGTCCAATCAGTGCGCCAATCATTCCAAAGAGTAAATAGCTCACAGAAAGTTGGCTAACGAGTTTTTCAAGTCTACGAATTCCCGCTAAAATCGGATCCGTCACGAATAGGGAAATAAAGAATAAAATAATGGCACCTAACAAAATACTCGTAACTTGCGATGTTAACCATTCATTCGTAATGTCGAATGCTTGCCATAGACTTGGAAAATACGTTGCACCTAAAGACCCTCCGAGCAATACGAAAATCAGTTGTAATAACTTTCTTCCGTATGCTCGAAATTTTTTAGGTTGTTCCATAAAAGTGCTCCTTTCTAATTTTCTTTTCCGAAGGCTTTGTAAATAGCTTCTTTGACAGAAGATACTCCAACGACTTCGATATTTTTTGGAAGTTCCCATCCATCTAAATTATTTTTTGGAATAAAGACACGCTTGAATCCGAGCTTTTCAGCTTCGCGAACACGGTCATAAACACGATTCACTTTACGAATTTCACCAGTCAAGCCGATTTCTCCGATAAAGCAATCACCCATTTGCGTTTCTTTTTCCTTGTAGCTTGAAACAATACTCATTGCAATCGCTAAGTCGACTGCTGGTTCGCCCAGTTTCAAACCACCTGTTGATTTAAAGTAAGCATCTTGGTTTTGTAATAGAAGTCCTGCACGTTTCTCAAGAACTGCCATCAAGAGCGCTACACGATTATAGTCCAGACCACTTGTCGTACGGCGTGCATTTCCAAAGGCCGTTGGTGACAATAAACATTGCACCTCGGTTAAAATTGGCCTTGTTCCTTCAAGAGATACGACGATTGCCGAACCTGTTGCGCCAGCCAGACGTTCTTCTAAAAAGACTTCGGAAGGGTTCGTTACTTCGTTCAGCCCTTCTTGATGCATTTCGAAAACGCCGATCTCGTTGGTGGATCCAAAACGGTTTTTCACGGAACGAAGCACGCGGAAGCTATGATGTTTATCCCCTTCGAAATAAAGAACGGTATCCACCATATGTTCCAACATACGTGGCCCTGCTAATGCTCCTTCTTTTGTCACGTGACCTACGATAAAGATGGCAATCTGATTGAGCTTTGCTAGTCGCATCAATGTAGCTGTCGCCTCACGAACATGAGACACGCTTCCTGCAACCCCATTTGCTTGCGGATGTGTCATCGTTTGAATCGAGTCGATAATGACATAGTCTGGTTTCAATGCTTCTACTTGCGCAACGATATCTTCTAGGTTTGTTTCAGCGTAAATATAAAATCCGTCTGCTTGCATCCCGAGACGCTCCGCACGCATTTTAATTTGAGACGCACTTTCTTCTCCCGAGACATAGAGAACCGTTCCTTGTGTTTGTTGTAATTCACTAGACACTTGTAATAATAAAGTCGATTTCCCAATCCCTGGGTCTCCACCAATCAATACAAGAGAACCAGGCACCACGCCGCCTCCAAGCACGCGGTCGAGTTCGCTAATCGATGTCTTCACACGATTCACACGCTCATACGCTACTTGATCAAGACGCATTGGTTTTGTCTTATGTGCTTCTTCTGAATGTTGCACTAAGGAAGGACGTTTCGCATTGCTCGTCGTTTCCTTGAACTCTTCCATCGTAGACCAGTTGCCGCAGTTTGGGCATTTCCCTAAATATTTTGGTGAATTATATCCACACTCTCTACATACAAAACTTGTGGCTGCTTTTGCCATTTTGGCTCCTTTCTAACGAACGCCAGAAGAACCAAAGCCGCCTGTACGTTCATTCATATCGTTTTCTTCATCCGCATCCGCTTTTAAGAATGGTAGGAAGATTCCTTGGCCGATACGATCGCCTTTTTTAATTTCTTTATCGAATAATCCGAAGTTTAATAATTGGAAGTAAATATGCCCTTCGTTGTCAGGGTTGTTGTAGTAGTCGCTATCCACGATTCCCACACCGTTTGGTAAGACAAGGAAGTGTTTCAATGGGTTACTTGAGCGGTTCGCCAATTGTAAATACTCATCTTCTTGCATATAAGACTTGATTCCCGTTGGAACAAGAACCGGTTTTAAGACTTTTTGCTCTTTCGCCAATTCTTCTTCTACTTTTTCTTTATCCGTTGTATAAATCCATTGTTTTAATTGAGTGGCTGCAAATTTGAAAAGCATTTTCCAAATGCTTGGTAATACGATATCTTCGGCAGCTTCGAAGTCATATCCCGCTGAATGTTTTGTCGAACGTTTTGGAACAGTGATTCCTTTTCCTTCATAAGCAGATACGATTTCAAATCCACGTTTTCTTTCCATTTCATCACCTTTTTCATGTAAGTTTCTATCCCCTATCATAACATTGTTTGTGACTAGTTGCATCCTTCTCAATACTTTTTTACTTCTTTATTATAAGTTACGTCCAAATTTTAAGAATAAGGGATACTTTTTGGGCAAAGTGCACAATTTTTACAGTCGTTTTTGTGCAAACTTCCCCTATCTCTTTTCCCCTAAAAATCGTAAACTGTTACTGTAAAACAAATTATAGGGGGAAATCCTAATGGTAGAAATGCAATTAAATCATATTCACAAAAAATATGACAATGCGGAAAACTATTCCGTAACAGACTTTAACTTACACATCAAAGACCGCGAGTTCATCGTATTCGTAGGCCCTTCAGGATGCGGTAAATCAACAACTCTTCGTATGATCGCTGGTCTTGAAGATATTTCTGAAGGGGAATTAAAAATTGGCGACGTTGTAATGAACGACGTAGCTCCAAAAGATCGTGATATCGCGATGGTATTCCAAAACTATGCCCTATATCCTCACATGAGCGTATATGACAACATGGCATTCGGTTTGAAATTACGTAAATACGACAAAGCTGAAATCGACAAACGTGTTAAAAACGCAGCAGAAATCTTAGGATTAGCTCAATACTTAGAACGTAAACCAGCAGCTTTATCTGGTGGTCAACGTCAACGTGTGGCTTTAGGACGTGCGATCGTTCGTGATGCGAAAGTATTCTTAATGGACGAACCTCTTTCTAACTTAGATGCTAAATTACGTGTTGCGATGCGTGCTGAAATTGCGAAATTACACCGTCGTTTAGAAACAACAACAATTTACGTAACTCACGACCAAACAGAAGCGATGACAATGGCTGACCGTATCGTAATCATGAAAGATGGTTTCGTACAACAAATCGGTTCACCACAAGAAGTGTACAACACTCCTAACAACGTATTCGTAGCTGGATTCATCGGATCACCAGCAATGAACTTCTTCAATGTAACATTGAAAGATGGCGTGATTTCAAATGGTAAAGGTTTATCATTACAATTACCTGAAGCGAAGAGAAAACTTCTTGAAGACAAAGGTTACAATGGAAAAGAATTAATCTTCGGTATCCGTCCAGAAGATATCGAAAGTTCTCAAATCGCTATCGATACTTACCCATCATCTTCAGTGAAAGCAGAAGTTGTCGTATCAGAATTACTTGGTGCAGAAACAATGCTTTACACTCGTGTTGACGATACTGAATTCGTATCTAAAGTGGATGCTCGTGACTTCCACAACCCAGGCGAAACAGTTGAATTAGCATTCGACTTAAACAAATCTCACTTCTTCGACAAAGAAACTGAGGAAGTTATTCGCTAAGAATAAACTATAGAAACAACAAAAGCTGACAGCTCGAACGAGCCGTCAGCTTTTTTCTTTTACAAATTTATTCGTCTACTTCTTGAAACTCACATTCAAAACGATATTCAAAGAACTTCTCGATAACGGCTTTGAGTTCATCCGTACTTAGCTTTTGAATAATCGCATCGAAATCAATCGCTTCTAGTTCTTCCTCCGTCAGCTTTTGATAAGGTGGTAAATCAGAATACTTTCTTAACTCATCATAAACAATGAAGTCCCCATCAATAAACGATTCGATAAGTCCACGTTTTTGAAGAAGGTAAAACAATTCTGGATAACTATCAGCCGTAAAACTGTACACCGTCTTATCAGAATAAATACCACAGCAGTGTGTTTGATTGAGATTTAATTTTACTTTTGTCATCTTAGTTTAGCCTCCATTACTCTATAAAAACCTATCTAAATAAGAAGCTACGGAACATTCACGGAACAAAACTTGCCGTAACCTCGATATAGCCACAAAAAGATAAGGAGAAGAGGAGATTTGAACTCCCGCGCCGCTTTCACGACCTATCGCATTTCGAGTGCGACCCCTTCAGCCTCTTGGGTACTTCTCCATGGTTCTAGTATAGTACGGAGATATTCTTCAATCAATCCTTTTTTATCAATAGAGTTAAATAACACTGCTCACTTTCATAAGATTTCATATTGTTGCAACCTTTTCAGGTCTAAAATTAAGGTAAAAGAAGTTTGTTAAAATTGGTTTTAAATTTAGGTATTTATTTTGGGGGAGAATTATGAATACAAAAAGAAATTTAACACTAGCTAGAGATATTTTGCTATATATATCCAATAATACAAATAATAAAAAATTCAAATATATTGGGAAGTCCGATTACTACAGAGCAAAAAGATTCAAAAAAGAAAACTCCGAAGACCAACCTCTTTTTAAGAAATATAAAAGAGGAACTATATTATTCGTAGATTTTGGTACTGGTGTTGGAAATGAATTTTCATTACCACATTTTGCTATTGTTTTGGATAAAAAAGATCATCCTAAAAAAGGGTTACTTACTGTAATACCGTTAAGTTCGAAAAATAAAAAACAATATATCAGTTTAGGAGATAATTTAATCGTCAATTTAGTAAATGAGGCAAATAAATATAGTGAAAAAGTCGTTTCAGTAGTTCAAAGAATTGCTGAAGTAGATATAATTCATCGACTTTCAGGGAAGAAAAAAGAAAGATATTTTCCTAATGACGATGAAACAAGACAAATATTGCAGGAATTCGTGAATAGACATAATCCAAAAATTCATAATTTAAATGGCTATATAGCTAAGAAATGGATTTCTGTGGAAAAACAATGGATAGATGAAATATCCGAATACTATAAAAAATTTAACAAAAATACTTATGCTGCAATAGATAATATTCAAACCATCAGTAAATTAAGAGTTATACTCCCAAAAAATCCTGCTGATCCAATTGGAAAAGCAACATTATCAGAAGATAGTATGGACTTAATTGATATAGCTGTCTTAAAAAAACTATCCAATTCAAAAATTGACATTCATTCATAGTTTTATTATAATGAACATACATTAGAGGTGCGATTTATCGTAGGCTCTACAGATGATATTTTTCAGAGAGGTTTTACCGGCTCTGCATAGGACACCTAATTAGGTGTCCTTTTTTATTTTAAAACATCGCACTACTAACTCGATTGATACTATCCATTATTAAGGTATGAATAGAAGGTCAAAAGGATAGTCAATTTATATCTAAACAAAACAAAAAAACCACCGACTCACGGCCGGTGGAAAAAAGGATTAGAAATATTTATTTGGGAGGATAAATATTCTCTTTGGGAATAATTAGAGTATAGAGGTACATTATGAAAATAGTATGAAAATACAATTTTCATTTTGCACTTTCTTTTCACTTTTTCTATGAGAATCTTTACTTATTTATGATATGCATGTCCGGCATTAATACGGAATGCACGGTAAATTTGTTCGGTTAATACAAGTCTCATGAGTTGATGGGGTAAAGTTATACGCCCAAATGAGATTTTACGGTCGGCACGTTTTTTCACGGCAGGGCTTAACCCAAGAGAGCCACCAATCACAAAGACCATTGAGCTCTTGCCGTGTAGCGCAAAGCTATCCATTTCTTTAGCTAATTGTTCAGAACTCACTAAATCCCCTTCAATCGCCATTGCGACAACAACGTCCCCGTCTTTAATTTTAGCAAGGATGCGTTCTCCCTCTTTTTCGAGCACTTGTTCCATTTCTTTGTCGCTTAAATTCTCAGGCGCCTTCTCGTCTGGCACTTCTACTACTTGGAACTTACAGTAGCTGCCTAAGCGTTTCGCGTATTCGTCGATTCCTTGTTTTAAATATTTTTCTTTCAGTTTTCCTACACTCACAATGGTAATATTCATTTGATCCCCTCATTTCACAAATTATCTTACCTTTTTTTGACAAAAATTGCTTGTTTTATCCCTTTTTTCACAGTTATCCACAAAGTTATCCACATGTACACATGTTCGCCCCTAAATTTTGGGCTTCTTTTATGAAAAACACTAGATATAGATTCAAAATTTTTATTTGTTATCTAATTGTTATATTTCCAACTGGTGTAAAAATACCAGTTATCCACAGTTATCCACACCGGTTTTGTGTATATAGAAACCTTGTTATATCAACGTTTTAAGAAACTCACCCCAAAAGTTATCCACAATAAAATTTTATCATGTGAATAACTTTTTTCAATAAAATCCGATAATTAAGCCCTTTTTAGCCTATCCATTTTCAACATCGATTTTTCACTTCACAGACTTGACAAGGGGTTAACCCACAGTTTTCCACAGACTTATCCACATTTTTGTGGATAACTTTGTGGAAATACACAAAAAAAGTCGAATAGCACTTCGCTATCCGACTCCTTGTTCGTTATTACTATAAACTTGGGCTGCTTGTTTCTGTTAGAGAAATTGTTGTTGTTTGTTTTTGTCCATTTCTATAGTAAGTGACTTCCATCTTATCGCCAACTTTATGGCTGTAAAGAACTTTACGTAAGTTTTGAATTCCTTCGATCTTTTGTCCGTCCATTTCAACGATGACATCGTAGGCTTGTAACCCTGCTGCTTTGGCACTTCCTTTAGAATCCACTTCAGCAATCACAACCCCACTCTTCACATCGGCTGGTAAGTTCATTTGTTGAATAACACGTGTATTCACGCTCGTTAAGTTCACCATTGAAATACCAAGAGCTGGACGAGTGATTTTACCATTTTCTTCGAGTTGTTTAATAATCGAAACAACTTCGTTACTTGGAATTGCAAATCCCATCCCTTCAACAGACGACTTAGAAATCTTCATTGAGTTGATTCCGATGACTTGGCCAGCGCTATTAATTAACGCACCACCTGAGTTCCCTGGGTTAATCGCTGCATCTGTTTGAATGGCCGTTACGACCCAGTCTTCTTGTCCATCGCCATCAACGTCTGTGGCAACAGCACGGTTAGTTGCTGACACGATTCCTTGCGTTACACTTGTTGCGAATTCACTTCCAAGAGGAGAACCAATCGCAATCGCGGTTTGTCCAACTTCAACATCATCAGAATTTGCAAATTCAGCGACAGTTGAAACATTTGTATTGGCAATACGAATCACCGCTAAGTCTGTCCATTGGTCACTACCAACAAGCTCAGCTTTTTCACGTGTCCCGTCTGCTAAAAGAACTTCTAATTCTTGTGATTTCGCAATAACGTGATAGTTCGTCACGATATAGGCATATCCACCCTCATTTTTATAAATGACCCCACTACCTTCAGACGCAGTAGCTAATTCTCCTCCGGTTTGTTGTGTGCCGTATAAGTTATTTCTTGAAGTTGATTGTTTGTTAATCACTGAAACAACCGCGTTCTTCACTTCAGCAACCACTTTTGTGATTTCTGTTCCACCTTTTGTGGCTGTGGATGTTTTTGTTGTTTCCACTTGTGTTTGTGAGGGTTGTGTAGCAGGTGTTGTTGCTTGGTTTGCTGGATTCGTTACAGCCATAATTCCAACTCCTCCGGCAACAGCGACTGCTCCTCCCAATAATCCGCCGATAAAGCCATTTTTAAAAGCTTTCGATGATTTTTTTCTTTGTAATTGTTCTTGTGACATCTGCTCACTCCTCTCGTTTGTAAATATACAATAGTTTTTTCATATGAAATTTATATGAAATAAAGCTTACGGAGTCCTTAAAAAACTCTTTCATTCTTGCTAAGTTTTTAAACGGTAAATAACTTTGTAGGTTCATACGGATCTGTATGATAAAGCTCGAAGGCCTGATGAACGCCTTTGTCATGCGTTTGGAAGATACTTTCCGCAGTCTGATAGGCGATTTCCTTCATATTATTATCCTGACTTAAGTGGCCTAGATAAATCCGTTTTGTGCGGTCCCCCATCATTTCACACATCGCAAGCGCGCCATCGTCATTCGATAAGTGTCCCTTGTCGCTTAAGATACGTTGTTTCAAATGCCAAGCGTACGGCCCCATTCGAAGCATTTCTAAATCATGATTGCTCTCAATGAGATAGGCATCTGCATTTTTCAACAATCCTCTTAGCTTATCACTCACATAACCCGTGTCTGTCAGCATCACGAACTGCTTGCCCTCGCGTTGAAAACTATAAAATTGAGGAGCTGCCGCATCATGTGATACTGCAAAGCTCATCACATCTAAGTCTCCAAACGTGAGCGTGTCTCCGGTATTGAAGATTTCCTGTTGTTCGAGAGCCACTTTCCCGATTTTACCAGACATAGCTTGCCACGTTTTTTCATTGGCATAAATTGGAATTCCATACTTACGAGCGAGAACTCCAATCCCTTTAATGTGGTCGGAATGTTCGTGGGTAACCAGAATGGCATCCACATCTGAAATGGAGCGATCAATCTTCTCCATTTGCGCAGTAATGGCTTTACCAGTGAGTCCACAGTCCACTAATATTTTTTGTTTTGGTGTTTCGATGTAAGTAGCATTTCCAGAGCTACCACTCGCGAGTAAACTCACTTTCAAACCTGATTCTTGCATAGTTATTCCCTTCTTATTGTTGTTGTACACTTTGCGTTGTTGTTGTGTTATTCGTTGTTGTACGCTGCGTTTGCGTATTCGTTGTTTCTAGCGTTTCATTGGCTAATACTGTCCCATGAATCGCATCTACACGACGGGCAATTAATTGTCCATCAGCTTGACGAATTTCAATATACCACGCAGGTGAGTAAATTGAAAAATCTTTTAATACAAGCGATTGATAATACGATAATTTCACCGATTGAACGGTGGCCTTCGACGAAATTCGTCCGGCTAAGTATAGAACCTCAACCGCCCTTTGAGCTGTAATCAATTCACGTTCTTTCCCGAGTACTTGCACACTTCCCGCATAAGTCTGTTCATAGCTTACGACTTGGTCATTGGCATTTACTGTAAAGATGATTTGACTCGAGCCATCCATAATCGTTAACTTATCTGCTTTTTGTGTATAAATCACTTTGCGGGTTGTTGGATTATAGGATGACCATGTGTATTGGTCTCCAAAAGCCACTTGATTATTTTCAACGATTTTTGTTAAATCGGCAAAACTATCTGCAGATACAGATCCGCTTAAGTCTAATTGAATAGGAGTAATGAATTGGCCATTAATGACACTTTTTTCAACCGTCACGACTTGGTTTGGTAAACTAGAGAGTTTTCCGTCAGTGGACTCTGGTGTCACTTGTACAATCGGAACGGCTTCTACCGTCGCATTCAGCGTTGGTAATGTAATTCCGTCTAGCTTCATTTGGTCGATGACGTTAATACTTGTATTCAATGGATTCTTCGTGTCGGTTCGTTTTTGCCACACTAATCCGAATAAGAATAAATCGAGGATAAAGAAGCAGACGATGAGAACGACTGCGCTTCTCTTAAAATCCATCTGCGTCACCTCCCGTTGTTGTCGGTCCATTCGCTGGTTCTGTTTGACTCTTCTCGGCTTTTAATTCAGCCAGAGTCTTCCAAGTACCATTCTTTTTAATGTACCACGTTGGTGTAAACTCAACAATTTGTACACTCTCACTACTGATCGTCCATGAATATCCGATACGAACATCTTCAATTTCATTCATGACAAATCCTTCGTTCAACAATTCAGTGACAATCGTCTTCCCACCAACAACCATTACCTTCTTACTTTTTGTCGGTAACGGCGTTTGTGCAATCAGTGATGAGGTTCTCATTTTCTCGATTCCTGTTGAATTGACCTTTATTTGCGTGAAACCTTCTTTGCCACTGGATAAGATCGGATAAGAATCCACGTAACGAACATATTCAACGAGATTATTATTTAAATCTACCGAGAATAGACTCACGCCCATTTGCCAGCCTCCAAGACGTTTCATCTGGCCGAAAGTTTGCGTTAAGTTATTAGTATATAGTAACGTTTCCTCTCCTGAGCGGTTCTCGAAGAAAGTGACCACATTTGTCGTACGGTCTAATTTCAATTGCGATAAATTATCATTGTATACAACGGTCTTTCCGTCTCCACGCGTACGAATTTCTGATTGATTCGTAAATAACTGAGTAATATAGAAACTCATTGGAATCTGCTCGATTAAATAGGCAGACTGCTCCACATTCAAGTTGTCTTGTTCGACAAAGAATTGTTTTGTTTTTCCACGATACGATTCAACTTCGTAAAAATCACTATCCGCGTATAATCCCTCTAATGATGTTTTGAAACTTTCATTTACTTTAGCACTGTAGAGTTGTTTCGTGTCATCATTGATGAAATAAGCAGTAGAAGGATCATCTGTGCGAATCACAATACGAGAAAAACGGTCATTATTTAAGTCGTCCATATTTCCATCAAAGAATCGGTTCACAATTCCAAATGAATGCAATCCATCAAATAAAATCTGAATTCTGGCTTCACGTAAGACGAGATTTTCATAACTAGTTTCGTCCATGACTTCCAAACGCGTTAAATTCGTAAATTGTTTATTTAAGTGTGCATTGACTTCCTTCATAATGGAAGCACTGCTCGTCATTTCGAACTTATTTTTGTTCGTTAGAACCATTCGAGTTGGTCTAAACACATCTTCTGTTGTATAAGTTGCACGAACTTGCACACCTGTATCTTGTGTCGTTGCGACATTATTATTTTGCTTTTGATTCGTAAAGAAATCAACCGGACGTACTACGATGAGATACGTAAACACAAAGCTAATGGCCATTAATACAAAGAGCGCCGTTAGCATTGCTCGATAACGTTTAAAATTCATCCCATTCACCGTCCTCTTCAAATGGAACATAAGGTAGAGAAACAAAGAAGGTTGATCCTTTGTTTTCAATACTGTTCACCCAAATTTTACCACCGTGTAATTGAACGACTTCTTTCGCGATAGCCAGTCCAAGACCACTACCACCCATCGCTCTTGAGCGAGCTTTATCTACACGATAGAATCGATCGAATAAGTGTGGAATATCCTTACGCGGAATTCCTAACCCTTCATCGCTGACGCTGACAATTAAGTCGGTATGAGTTTCCATCAGACGAACGATAATACGACCCCCGTCTGGAGAATATTTAATCGCATTATTAATAATATTATCCAGCACTTGCGTCATCTTATCTTGGTCGATTTCTACCCATAAGTCTCGTTGTGTAATATCCGTTAAAATACGGTAATTCTTTTCACGATATTGGTCACTTGAAAGCACCATATCGAAACGGTTTGCAATATGTTTCACCAACTCGTTCATATTCACGAATTCCTTATCGAGCTCGAGACGGTTTTGGTCCATACGCGATAAGTTGAGTAAGTCGGTAATCATCCGCATCATACGGTCCGTTTCCGTTTCGATAACGTTTAAGAATTCTGGCGCAATTTCTTTATTTTCCCATGCCCCATCCACTAATGCTTCTGTATAACTCTTGATACTTGTTAGTGGAGTACGTAATTCGTGGGAAACGTTCGATACGAAATTACGACGTTCACGGTCAATCTTCTCTTGTTCAGTAACGTCGGTCAATACGCAGACAAGACCGCTAATAAATCCTGATTCACGTTGAATGACTGAGAACTCACATTGAACGATGGTATCTTCGCCATCTTCTTCAAAAGTAATTAACCGTTCTTCTTGAGACTCCAATAAATCTCTGAAAGTCACAGTATGATCGAGTCTTAATACATCTAATAGTGGTGTTCCGACAATACGTTCGCTACGTAAGTTTAAAATATCTAACGCTGCCGCATTGATAATCACAATACGTCCACGACGGTCTGTAGCAATTACCCCGTCACTCATATGACGTAAGACACTATCCAACCTTTGTCTTTCCGCTTCGGTCCCTTCTTGTGCTTCTTTAATCTTCACAGAGAGATCATTAATCGCTTGTCCAAGTTGTCCAAGCTCATCGTCTCCGTAAATCATCACTTCACCCGTATAGTTTCCTTCAGCAATCTGCTCGGTTTGTTGCTTCATCTCTGCGATTGGTCTAGTAATCCCTTGCGAAATCATCACAGTAATCACGATGGCCAAAATAATGACAAAGATAGAAGAACTAATAAAGATAACCCCGATATCTTTTACTTGTGTGTAACGCGATTCGATATTCGACGTTACCGAAATAATCCCAACCGGATTTCCTGAGGCACTATTCACTGGATCAATTGGTGAAACATATTTCCAATAACGCGTTTCGCCTTCTGTGAAGTTGTAGCTTTGAACGGTATTAGACACAACAACTTGTTGAACATCGGCTTCTGTAGAACGCGTTCCAACAACAGATTGTTGCGTTTGATTGGTTGTTCCCAAAATATATCCTTGCATGTCCATGATGCGAATTTCCACAATACTATTTCCCGTTGGATAATCTTGTAGCAATTGCGAAATTTCAGCCATCTTTGCTTCATCGGTCGCATCTTTTGCCAAAATCGGCTGCACGTTATTTTTCAAGAACCCTACTTGCAGTTGGATTTGTTCCTGGAAGTTAGACACCATTTGCGACTCTAATTGTGTTAAGAAGTTCGCAACAATGAGTTGCAGCGAAATAACTAAGAGCAAGATGAACAGCATCGGAATCTTAAATTGAATGGAACGAAAGAATCGTTTCATTTTCTTCATGAGTCATTTTCCCCTCTACTTTTTAGAAAAATACGCTTTTCTTGCCGGTAGATCAGGTGGCAAGGAAAAGCGCATTTCAATCTTAAGCTTCTTTTTCTTGATCTGGGGTCTTAATGTAGTAACCTACCCCACGACGAGTCATAATCCATGTTGGGTGACTCGGTGTATCTTCGATTTTTTCACGTAAGCGACGTACCGTAACGTCCACTGTACGCACATCTCCGAAGTAATCATATCCCCACACCGTTTGCAATAGGTGCTCACGTGTGATTACTTGTCCGATATGTTTTGCTAAGTAGTGAAGTAATTCGAACTCACGGTGCGTTAATTCAATTTCTTCGCCACGTTTTGAAACCACATAAGCATCTTCATGAATAATGAGTGAGCCTAATACGATTTCGTTAGCTGTTTTTTCTTCTTCGGCTTCCGCTGGAGCTAATTGCTGACGACGTAAGTTTGCTTTCACACGCGCGATTAACTCACGGTTTGAGAAAGGTTTTGTCACATAGTCATCGGCTCCAAGTTCAAGACCTAAAACTTTATCAATTTCAGAATCTTTCGCAGTCACCATGATAATTGGGACATTGCTTGTTTTACGGATTTCGCGGCATACTTCTAAGCCATCCATTTTCGGTAACATTAAGTCTAAAATAACTAAATCTGGATTTTTTTCATTGAAAGTCACTAGACCCTCTTCACCGTCAAAGGCTGTGATTACCTCGAAGCCCTCTTTTGTAAGACTAAACTTGACGATGTCTGAGATTGGCTTCTCATCATCTACAACTAGGATTTTTTTCATATAAATCCTCCTTTACTCTATTACTTTTTTTATGCCCAAACACTTTCTAAAATGTTGGTTTGTTCTCTATCTGGTCCTACACTGAATGTAGAAATACGTACGCCGACTAATTCTGAAATACGACGAACATAGTTGCGTGCATTTTCAGGAAGCTCTTCGAGTGAACGGCAACCTGTAATATCTTCGCTCCAACCTGGTAATTCTTCATACACAGGTTCGCATTGTCCTAGTTCTACTAGGCTTGCTGGGTAGTGAGAAATTTCTTCTCCATTTGGTTTACGGTAAGCTACACAGATTTTAACTGTCTCTAAACCTGTTAAAACATCGATACTGTTTAAGCTTAAGTTTGTAATGCCTGATACACGTTTAGAGTGACGCATTACAACGCTATCGAACCAACCAACACGTCTTGGACGTCCAGTTGTTGTACCGTATTCACGTCCGACTTCACGAATACGTGAGCCGATTTCATCGAATAATTCTGTTGGGAAAGGTCCATCCCCTACACGAGAAGTGTACGCTTTACATACCCCAACGACTTTATTAATTTTTGAAGGTCCAACACCGCTACCAATCGTTACCCCACCAGCAACTGGGTTTGAAGATGTTACGAATGGATAAGTACCTTGGTCGATATCCAACATAACCCCTTGTGCCCCTTCGAATAATACACGTTTTCCTTGGTCTAATGCATCGTTTAAAATCACTGAAGTGTCGCAAACGTATTGTTTCATTTGTTGACCATATTCGTAGTACTCTTCAAAAATATCATCGAATTCGATTGGTTCTGCATCGTACATTTTAGTAAAGAGGCGATTCTTTTCGGCTAAGTTGATTCTTAGACGTTCTGCAAATACTTCACGGTCTAGTAAATCTGCCACACGAATCCCAACACGCGCTGCTTTATCCATGTAGCAAGGTCCAATCCCTTTATTCGTTGTCCCAATTTTGTTGTCGCCTTTAGCTTCTTCTTGTAATTGGTCTAAGCGAATGTGGTATGGCAAGATGACATGCGCGCGGTCTGAAATACGTAAGTTATCAGTAGTCACATTTCTTTCGTGTAAATACGCAAGTTCTGTGATTAGAGATTTTGGATTCAATACAACCCCATTCCCGATTACACTGATTTTCTCTGGTGAAAAAATTCCTGATGGAATTAAGTGAAGTTTATAAGTCACTCCATTGAATTGAATCGTATGTCCTGCATTGTCTCCCCCTTGATAGCGGGCAATGACTTCTGCGTTCTCACTGAGGAAGTCTGTAATTTTTCCTTTACCTTCGTCTCCCCATTGTGTTCCTACTACTACTACTGATGACATTTGACGCACCTCTTCTTTGTATTATTCATTTAAATGTCTGTTATTAGGCCATTGGAGCGTTTTGCTCGACTCCATCTGGCACAAGATTTGTAAATTTATTAAATTCTTTCATGAAGTTCAATTCAACCGTTCCACGAGGACCGCTACGGTTTTTCTCGATAATCACTTCAATGGTACTATTTGGTTCCACCTCTGGAACATGTCCATTCTCATCTGGCTCTTGACGATAGTAATCATCACGATATAAGAACGCTACGATATCGGCATCTTGCTCGATAGATCCAGATTCACGAATATCTGACATGATTGGTCGTTTATCTTGACGTTGTTCCACACCACGCGATAATTGCGAAAGTGCGATAACAGGAACTTTTAATTCCTTCGCTAATTTCTTCAAGTTACGAGAGATTTCAGAAACCTCTTGTTGACGACTCTCTTTTCCGTTTCCTTCAATCAACTGCAAGTAGTCGATGACGATTAATCCAAGATTATTCCGCTCTTGTTTTAAGCGACGACATTTTGCACGAATCTCAGCAACACGAATCCCTGGAGTATCATCAATAAAAATTGGTGCTTCAGATAATGCTCCGGTTGCAACGAAATATTGTGTATATTCTTCAGGCGTTAATTTACCTGTTTTCAAATGCCCTGCGTTGATGCTAGCATGGGAACAGATAATACGCTCTACAAGGGACTCAGCCCCCATTTCAAGACTGAAGATAGCTACCGTTTCGTTCAAATTCACGGCAACGTTCTTTGCAATATTCAATACAAAGGCCGTTTTACCAACAGATGGACGAGCCGCTAAGATGATTAACTCATCCGCATGCAGTCCTGACGTCATTCTGTCTAAGCCGATATATCCTGTTGCAATTCCTGTCACTTCACCATTGTTTTTCGCACGCTCTTCTAAGCTTTCATAAGCGGTACGAAGAACCGAGCTGATTGGAATAAAACCAGCCTTATTACGTCCTTCCGATACTGAAAGAATATCTTTCTCAGCAGTATCCAAGACGTTGGCAATTGGTTCATCCTCTTGGTAAGCCGTTTTTACAATATTTGTCGAAGTTTTAATTAATTTACGGCGCGTAGATTTTTCTAATACGATTTGCGTATAATACTCTACGTTGGCTGCAGTTGGCACTTTATCAAGAAGTTCGATTAACGTTACTTCTCCACCAATATTCTCCATTTGATTCTTTTGTCTTAAAATCTCTGAAACGGTGATTGCGTCAATATCGATATTGTTTTGATTTAATTCAATCATTGCCGCAAAAATTAATTGATGAGAAACACGATAAAAATCTTCCGGTGTCAAAAATTCCATAACCGAAATAATCGAGTCACTTACAAGAAGAATAGACCCAAGAACGGCTTCTTCTGCCTCAATATTTTGTGGTGGAACTAAATTTGGATATAGTTCTTCCATTCAAACACCCTTTCTACTAAAAATAACCATAAAAATACAGTTTCATTGTATCATAAAACGCTGTAATAAAACAGAAGAGTGAGTCTTTTCGAACATGAAAACTTGTATGTTCATTTATAACTTTGTGAATTGTATCACATATTTAAAACCAAAAGAAAAAGGATTCTCCACAACGGGAAAATCCTTACTAGTTCTTATTATTGAGCGACGATATTTACAGTCATAATCGCTGTTACATCGTGGTGTAATTTAACAGGTACACGAGTGTATCCTAAGGCACGGATTGGTGCTGCTAATTCGAATTTACGACGATCAAGCTCTACATTGAATTTTTTGTTGAATTCTTCTGCGATTTGCTTCGCTGGGATAGCTCCGAATAGACGGCCATCTTCCCCTGCTTTCGCTTTAATGGTTACAACTGTATCTTCGCGTTCTAAGAACTCTTTAATTTCTTTGGCTTTTGCTAATAATTCGGCATTGTGCTTTTCTTCAGCTTTCTTTTGACCTGATAAAGTTGCTAAGTTTGCTGAATTTGCTTCTTTAGCTAAACCGTTTTTGATTAGGAAGTTTTGTGCGTATCCATCTGCAACGTTTTTAACGTCACCTTTTTTTCCTTTACCTTTTACATCTTTCAAGAAAATTACTTTCATGTTTCTTCCTCCTAATTATAAATTAATTTCACTACCAATTTCTTCGATGACTTGAATTAATTGGCGGATTGCATCTTCAATCGTGATATCGGATAACTGAGTCGCAGCATTCGATAAATGTCCACCACCACCCATTTTTTCCATCACACGTTGAACGTTTTTGTTTCCTAAACTACGAGCACTAATACCCACACGTCCGTCATTCCGTTTTGTAACCACAAATGAAGCATCAATGTTTTCCATCGATAACATCATATCGGCCGTTTGAGCAGCCACGACTGTCGGATATACGGTATTTTCTTCACCGTGAACAATTCCGACATTGTTAGGAAGCATTTCGAGCGAGTTCAATAAATGCGAACGCATTAAGTACGTATCTACATTTTCTTTTAATAAGCGTTGAATCAGAATTGTATCCGCACCAACAGATTTCAGGTAGCTAGCCGTATCAAAGGTACGGGACCCTGTACGAAGCGTGAAATTACGCGTATCTACAATGATTCCAGCAAGCAAGGTTGTTGCTTCGATTGGCTGAAGTTTTTCAGCATCTTCTGATTGATATTCTAGTAATTCCGTAATCAATTCTCCAGCAGATGAAGCGTATGGTTCAATATAAACCAAGTCAGGATTTTCAGGGAATTCCTCTCCACGGCGGTGGTGGTCGATAATCACTAGTTTATTAGCTTTTTTGACTATCGATGGAGCAGCACATAGGGAAGGCTTGCTTACATCGACAATAATCACTAATGTATTTTCAGTTAGTAGAGCTTCCGCCATTTCTGGATTCACAATAGCAGAGGAAAGACGTTCATTATCCTTGATAACTTCCATCAACTTCTTAATATCATGTGAATACTGCTCTGGATTTGTGACAATCCATGAGGTTTTACCATGCATTTTCGCGATTCTTCGGATTCCTAAACATCCACCTATACAGTCCATATCCGGGTATTGATGTCCCATTACCATTACTTGATCTGCTTCGGCAATAAGGTTTTCTAAAGCTTGAGAAACCATACGAGAACGCACTCGTGTACGTTTTTCTAGTGGATTGCTCTTACCACCGTAGAAGCGTGTTTCTTCGTTTTTAGAACGGACAACGACTTGGTCACCGCCTCGTCCTAACGCTAAATCAAGGTTATCTTGTGCGAATTTAGCAATTTCACCATAATTCATTTCTTCTTGAGTATCATCTGCATATGAGAATCCCATACTTACCGTTAGTGGAGTATTTTGTTGAGCGGTTGTCTCACGAACGCGGTCAATAATCTCGAATTTCGTTTTTTCAAGCTCTGAAAGGATATTTTTATCTAAAAATGCAACAAAACGGTCTGAACTTACACGTTTCAAGTAGATATTATTATGATTCGCCCAGCTTGTAAGCTGATTGGTTACGAAGTTATTCAAGTTAGACTTCTTACGGTCGCTTAGTGATTGTGATACTTCGGCAAAGTTATCGACGAAGATTTGTCCAAATACTGGTCTTTCATCTAAATAAGTCTCTTTAATCAACGCATATTCTGTAATATCCATCATGTAGAGCATTCCAATATCGTTATGATAAACCGTTTGGAAGTATTTATCTTTCCAATGCACTACATTATCTTTATCATCATTCAGATTTTTAACGATATTCGCTAATTCTGGATCAATAACTTCAAGTTTGAATCCTAATAGTTCTTTTCGTTCGAAATACTTTTGTAAATAAGGGTTAATCCATTGAATTTCACCATTATCATCCAGTAAAAGCATTCCAATTGGCATTTTAATAGAGGCATCTTGCGAACCTTTATTAATTTTGTACGATAAGTTCGTTACATAATGATTCGTTTCTTTAATAATGTAGTTTGCAAACGAATAGAGGAGTGTTCCTAATAAAATAACAAATAAAGTAAGGATAAGTCCCATCCATATATTCATCACATACGCTATAATCAGCATACAGAGAATGATTGCTATAAATGAGATTCCGTATTTCTTCATTGTTTCACTTTTAAGAAATGTCGGTAAAGCCTTAATACGTTCTTTTAGGCTTTTCTTCATTCTTGCACCTTCTTTCTATATACCTTATTTTACCACAGTTTTGGCCCCTCGTCAGTTCTCTAAAATTGTTTCACGTGAAACAATTTAGACAGAGGGGGTAGGGTGCAAATGTTTCACGTGAAACATTTTTAAGATTCATTATTTCTAATAGAATGTTTCACGTGAAACATTCTGATTTATGTATTCAAGTTTAGATTAAAAGATAAAACTCAATCTAGTTAATCAATAATCTGTATTTTTATAAATAGATACTCAACTATAAAAAGAACAATTTAATAAAATAAAAAAGGATTGAGAAATTCTCAATCCTTTTACTTATTATTAGTCAACTGTTGTGAATGGTAATAATCCCATGATACGAGCACGTTTGATTGCAACAGTTAAAGTACGTTGGTGTTTAGCACAAGTACCTGTTACACGACGTGGTAAGATTTTACCTTTTTCAGAAATGTAACGTTTTAATAATTCTACATCTTTGTAATCAATGTAGTCGATGTGGTTTGCACAGAAGTAGCAAACTTTTTTACGACGGCGTTGACCGCCACCTCTACGTTGTTGAGCCATTATAGTATCCTCCTTTTAAACTTTAGAATGGTAAATCATCATCTGAAATGTTGATTGTCTCCCCATTGCTTAAGAATGGGTCAGACGCACCACCACCGAATGATGAAGTAGGAGTATTAAATTGATTAAAGTTATTCGTTTGATTTTGTTGGAATCCGCCATGAGAGCTTTGATCATTAGCAGGGCGTTGTTCAGTAACATTACGTGATTCTAATAATGAGAAGTTCTCAGCTAGCACTTCTGTTACATAAACTTTTTGACCTTGTTGGTTATCATAGCTACGTGTTTGAATACGTCCTTCAATTCCTACTAGTGAGCCTTTACGAGTGAAATTCGCAAAGTTCTCTGCAGCTTTACTCCACATTACACAGTTGATAAAATCTGTCTCACGTTCACCATTTTGGTTTTTGAAACGACGTTCAACTGCAACCGTGAAGGTAGCATAAGCAGTTCCGTTTGAAGTATAACGTAAATCAACGGCACGTGTTAAGCGTCCAACTAATACAACATTATTAATCATTTAATTCTTACTCCTTTCAAGATTTATGTTTACTTATAATAAACAATTATGCTTCTAATTTAACGATCATGTGACGTAAGATGTCATTGTTGATTTTCGCTAAACGGTCGAATTCATCGATTGCAGCAGCATCTTCAGCAGTGATGTTCACTAAGTGATAGATACCTTCTTGGAAATCTTTAATTTCGTATGCAAAACGACGTTTCGCCCAGTCTTTAGATTCAACAACAACTGCTCCGTTGTCTGTTAAAACAGCATCAAATCTTGCAACCAATTCAGCTTTAGCAGCTTCATCGATGTTTGGACGGATGATATATAAAATCTCGTATTTTGATGTTTGACTCATTGACTGTCACCTCCTTATGGACTTTTGGCCTACTGAATTTTCAGCAAGCAAGGAGAGTATCATTTCTAATACTCACGTTCAATCATTATAGCAAACAAAGCTATAGAATGCAACAGAAAACCGCGCTGCAGAGGTGCTCAGGAAAGTTTGTTAGTAGCAAATCTCTAGCAAAAAAAGTTTCAATATATCATATCTGATATGAAACATATATGTTACAATTGGCTTATAAAGGAATGAGGGGGAGAAAGAGAAAATGGTGGATTATTTAAAGAGGCTTTTTGACCGTCTTGACGCGAAATATGAGACTTTTAGAGAAGATTTTGAAGCAGAATATTTTTTGCAGAAGAATGCTTTAGCGATGATTAGACTTCGGAGGGAATCTGGACTGACTCAAACCGAATTCGCTAGAAACGCCGGTATGACGCAAGGAAATCTCTCTAGGCTCGAAAAAGGAAATTATAATCCTACGCTCGCGCATCTTCAAAAAATTGCGAGTAAAAATGGGTATGATTTAGACATTCGTTTTAAGAAAAAGAAGCGATAAATACGATGAAATCAACAAAAACAGCTCCTACAGATAAAAACTGTAGGAGCTTTAATTTTTTTAAATTTATCCCCAAACTTCATGAACGATTTCGTCGATGAGTTTTAATTTATCCCATTGGGCTTCAATCGTTAAGATATTACCTTCTTCTGTAGAAGAGAATCCACATTGAGGGCTGAGGCATAGTTGTTCAAGAGGAACGTACTGACTTGCTTCTTTAATACGAGCAATGACTTCATCTTTATCTTCTAGGTCTCCTGATTTAGACGTAATTAAACCAAGAACGACTTTTTGATTTTTAATATAGCGAAGAGGAGTAAAGTCTCCAGCACGGTCGCTATCATATTCCAAGAAGAATCCATCCACACGGCAATGACCAAATAGCGTCTTCGCCACTGGTTCATAACCACCGCTAGAGAACCATGTTGAGCGGAAGTTCCCGCGGCAAATATGCATGTTCACCACTAAATCTTCTGGTTTCCATTCAATCACACGGTTAAGTACATCCACATAGTCACGAGCGATTTTTTCGAGGTCAAATCCACGCGCTTCGTATGCTTCACGTTTGTCTAACGCACAGAACTCACCCCAGCTAGTGTCATCTAATTGAATATTGCGGCATCCTAAGTCGTAGAAGCATTGTAGAGCCTTACGGTATGCTTTAACTACATCATCATAGAAGAGGGCTTCATTGTCTTTGTAGCGCTCAATTGGCACATAGTTTTTCTCACGAACTTGCGTAATCAAATGCAACATACTTGGTGAAGGAATCGTTAGTTTCACCGGTGTATCGCCAGCGTGCTCTTTTAAGAATTTGAAGTGTTTTACGAATGGATGGTTTTCAGAAAAATCCACTTTACCAACGATACGTAATGTTTTTGGCTTCACATCTTTATCTTTAAATTGAACAGAGAAGTGGTCTACTTCGACAAGTTCAACCCCATCTAAGTTTTCTAAGAAATCTAAGTGCCAGAATGCACGACGGAATTCACCGTCAGTGACAGATTTAAGGCCGAGTTCTTTTTCTTTCTCTATTAATGCGATAATTTCTTCGTTTTCAACGCGTTCGAGTTCTTCGACAGTGATTTCTCCATCATTAAATTTCGCACGGGCTTCTTTTAGACGCTCTGGACGTAAGAAACTTCCTACGTGATCGAGTCTAAAAGGCGCTTTTTGACAACAGCTACAGTTTTCGTGATTTGACATGTGTTTTCCTCTTTTCGTTTATTCAGCTTCTGGTAAATACGCAATAACGCGAACAGGTGACCCTGGAGTATGGTTCCAGTTAGGGTACGAGATTGAAATCACAGCACCTACTGCTGGAACTTGATCAAGGTTCGCTAATACTTCCACTTGGAAGATATCTTGGCTTAATAAGTAATATTCGTTTGTTAAACCATGTGCGGCAGCGTGAACACCTGAGTCTGTATCTAATGTTTCGTGACCTACAGCTTTCACATGACGTTCGTGAATTAAGAATTCAAGCGCATCTTTTGCCCAACCTGGTGTGTGTTGCACGTCGTTTTCATCTAAATTACGAACCGCGTCTTGGTCTGGCCAGCGGTGTGACCAGTCACTACGGAAGGCTACAAAGGCACCTGGTTGGATTTTTCCGTATTCTTCTTCGAACGCTAATACGTCTGCTTTTGTTAATTCGAAGTTAGGATTTTCGGCTACTTCTTTTGAACGGTCGATGACGTAAAGTGGTAATAATAAATCTTTCAACTCGATTTCATCAAGGAAGCGTCCGCCTTCATAGAAGTGGCAAGGTGGGTCGATATGTGTACCGTATTGTGTCACCACTGATAATTGTTGTACGTGGAATCCATCCTTTAATGTAAATAAATCTTTTTGTTCCAATGCTGGTAGAGCAGGGAAGTGAGGGCTATTCGCATCGATTTGATGGCTTAAGTTCACCCATTTTGCTTGTTTTAATGTTTTGAATGCTTGTTCTAATTGTTGTTGAAATGCTGTCATAATGACACTTCCTTTCTGAATAGGGGAAGGCTGCGGTTCAAAAGTTATTCTCCCCACAGCCTTTTTGTTCGTTTTATAATGCGAGGTTATTCTCCCCAAACCTCACGTGCGATTTCTGAAATCAATGCAATTTTCTTCCATTGATCTTCTTCTTTAATGACATTTCCTTCTTCTGTTGAAGCAAATCCACATTGTGTACTTAAGTATAAGTTTTCAAGTGGCACGTATTGGCTCGCTTCTTTAATACGAGCGATGACTTCATCTTTGTCTTCTAAATCTGCAAATTTTGAAGTTAAAAGACCAAGTACAACTTTCTTTTCATTGCCAACTTTAGCAAGAGGATTGAAGTCGCCGGCACGATCTGTATCGTATTCTAAGTAGTACGCATTTACGTGTTCACCTGCTAATAATTCATCTTCAACTTTTTCGTATCCCCCTTGAGAAATCCATGTTGACCGGAAGTTACCGCGGCAAACGTGTGTGTTCACTACTAGGTCTTTTGGTAATACATCAAGAACTGAATTGTTCAATTGTAATGCACGACCCGCAAAGTCACGACGAACTTCTTCTAATGGACGGTCTGCATCGAAACGTTTTACAAAACCATCGTCTGCTAAAGCGCCCCATGTACAATCATCAAATTGAAGCGTGCGAAGACCTTCGTTGTATAAGTCTGTAATGACATCTACATATGCGTTTTTAATTGCTTCGAAAAGCTCTTTTTCTGTTGGATACACAGATGTCCACGCTGCAATATTTTCAGGTGTAAAAATTAATTCGAAATAGAATTGTGATGGAGCAGGGATTGTGAATTTCACAACAACATCTTCGTCTTTCACTAAGTCACGTAAGAATTTGAAATGTTCTACGAATGGGTGGTTGTGTCCATCGATTGGAGCTGTTAATGTTGCCGTATCAGCTTTTGTTTCGACACCGTTAAATTTTAAACCGTGTTTACCTACCCTATGTTCTACTCCGTTGAATCCCCAGAAGAAGTCAAGGTGCCAGTAAGCGCGGCGGAATTCGCCGTCTGTAACGCCTTTTAATCCAGCAGCGATTTGTTTTTTAACAAGTTCGCGGATTTCTTTATCTTCTACAGCTGTTAGTTTTTCGCGTGTGATTTCGCCGTTTGCAAATTTTGCGCGTGCTTCTACTAAGTCTTTAGGACGTAAATAACTTCCTACGTGGTCTACTCTAAATGGTGCATGTGTTGTCATAAATGTGTTTCTCCAATCTATCTTCGAATTCCTTCTTGCGGGATGATTATTCTCCCCAAACCTCACGAGCGATTTCTGAAATCAATGCAATTTTCTTCCATTGATCTTCTTCTTTAATCACGTTTCCTTCTTCCGTTGAAGCAAATCCACATTGAGTACTTAAGTATAAGTTTTCAAGTGGCACGTATTGGCTCGCTTCTTTAATACGAGCGATAACTTCATCTTTGTCTTCTAAGTCTGCAAATTTTGAAGTTAAAAGACCAAGTACAACTTTCTTACCGTCAGAAACTTTTGCAAGTGGCTTGAAGTCGCCCGCACGGTCTGTATCGTATTCGAGGTAGTATGCATTTACATGTTCGCCTGCTAATAATTCGTCTTCTACTTTTTCGTATCCTCCTTGAGAAATCCAAGTAGAGTGGAAGTTACCACGGCAAACGTGTGTATTCACTGCTAAGTCTTTTGGTAATGCATCAATCACTGAGTTGTTCAATTGTAATGCACGACCCGCAAAGTCACGACGAACTTCTTCTAATGGACGGCTGTCGTTGAAACGTTTTGAAAAACCATCGTCTGCTAAAGCGCCCCATGTACAGTCGTCAAATTGAATTGTGCGAAGGCCTTCGTTGTATAAGTCTGTAATGACATCTACATATGCGTTTTTAATCGCTTCGAACAACTCTTTTTCAGTTGGATAAACTGCTTTCCACGCTGCAATGTGTTCAGGTGTACGAATTAATTCGAAATAGAATTGTGATGGAGAAGGGATTGTGAATTTCACAATCACATCTTCGTCTTTCACCAAGTCACGTAAGAATTTGAAATGTTCTACGAATGGGTGATTATGTCCATCGATTGGAGCTGTTAATGTTGCAGTATCGGCTTTTGTTTCGATACCGTTAAATTTATAACCATGTTCACCAACTGTATGTTCCACACCATTGAATCCCCAGAAGAAGTCAAGATGCCAGTAAGCGCGGCGGAATTCGCCGTCTGTAACGCCTTTTAATCCAGCAGCAATTTGTTTTTGAACGATTTCGCGAATCGTTTTATCTTCTACAGCTGTTAATTCTTCACGTGTGATTTCGCCGTTTGCAAATTTAGCGCGTGCTTCTACTAATTCTTTTGGACGTAAGAAACTTCCTACGTGGTCTACTCTAAATGGTGCATGTGTTGTCATAAATGTGTTTCTCCAATCTATCTTCGAATTTCTTCTTGCGGGATGATTATTCTCCCCATACCTCACGAGCGATTTCGCTAATTAAGGCAATTTTCTTCCATTGATCTTCTTCAGTAAGGATGTTTCCTTCTTCTGTTGAAGCAAATCCACATTGTGTACTTAAGTATAAGTCTTCAAGTGGAACATATTGGCTTGCTTCTTTAATACGAGCAATGACTTCATCTTTGTCTTCTAATTTTCCTGATTTAGAAGTGAGAAGCCCTAGAACGACTTTCTTACCATTGTTTACTTTAGCTAGTGGCTTGAAGTCGCCGGCACGGTCTGTATCGTATTCTAAGTAGTACGCATGTACGTTTTCGTCTTCGAATAATGCGTCGCTTACTGAATCATATCCACCTGAACTTGCCCATGTTGAGTGGAAGTTACCACGGCATACGTGAGTGTTCACTGTTAAATCTTCTGGTAAGTCTTCTAGAATTCCGTTGTTTAGTTCTAAGAATTCGCGTTTGTGTTCTCTTCTTAATTCTTCAGGTGTTAAATGACTTTCTTTTGAAATGATGTTTAAGAAGTTATCATCTACGATTACACCCCATGTACAGTCATCGATTTGTAAGAGACGGCAACCTGCATCGTATAATTCTTTAATCACTTGTTTGTAAGCAGCAATGATATCTTTAAAGAGTTCTTCTTTTGAAGGGTATACTGAGAAAGTTTGCTCAATATGCTCTGCGTCACGAATCAATTCAAAGTAGAATTGAGCTGGAGCAGGGATTGTTTGTTTTACGATGAAATCTTCGTCTTCGAATTGTTTTAAGAATTTGAAGTGTTCTACGAATGGGTGATTTTCACCAGTGATTTTTCCAACGACATCTGCTGAGTCAGGTTTTGTAATTTCATCGTGGAATTGGTATCCGATTTTTGCTTGAGTGTGATCCACTCCGTTTAATCCCCAGAAGAAATCTAAGTGCCAATATTGGCGACGGAATTCGCCGTCAGTGAATCCTTTTAATCCAGCTTTCTTTTGTTGTTCGACTAACTTTTCGATGGCTTTATCTTCGACGGCTGTTAATTCCTCGCGTGTAATTTCACCTTTTGCAAATTTTTCTTTTGCTTCTACTAATTCTTTTGGACGTAAGAAACTTCCTACGTGATCTACTCTAAATGGTGCTTGTAATTTTGACATTGGTCATTCCTCCTATAAATAAAAAATCCTCACAGTATCGCTACTGCAAGGACGAAATTTTCGTGTTACCACCTTGTTTTGTAGAATCCTCACGAATCCTACCTTACCGAGTACGCACACTAGGTGTTATACTCTACAGCTATAATGGGCTACCCATTTACGTCTAATGATTCGACGTAAAATCACTCCGAGGCCATCTTCAAAAATTCAATTTCATCTCTTCCCACCAACCGAGACTCTCTTAGCAAATCTTATTTTCTACTCACCTGTTCTTTGTGATGTCTGATTAACATGTTCTTAGGATAACAGAGAACAAACCGCATAGCAATAGGTTTTCTTATACCGTTTTTCTATCAATTGTTATAACTATTCGTTATATAACTGCAAAACCCTATAAAACAGGTTATAAAAAAAGACTTAGAGACAAACTCTAAGTCTTACATCATTATTCAGAATCGATTAATTCATGTAATTTTTTCTTATAGTAGAATGTTGCGAAAATTGATAAACCAAGAATCACGACAACGTACGCAATTGTAATGAACCAAACGAAAGTACGATTCCATTCTGGTAAGTGAATTAATAGATAAACCGCTCCGAAGATAAATCCGAAGAGAACCACGACAAAAATGACCGACTTAAATCCACTACGCATACGGTTTAAGAGTTCAATGACATTCGTCCACGTTGGCGTAAAGAGCTTCAAGTCTCTGGCGTATCCCCAACGGCTAAGCCCTAGACTGATAATTCCCCATGAGAGAATGATGCCCAAGGTCATATAAATCGGTAAGCGAAGCACCGTACAAATCACCGTCATAAGAATGACTGGAATGATAGATTGAATCGCAAAGAGAATCCAGAATTTACGTTCTAAAAATTGATGCATATCGAATGGAAGAACTTTTAGATAATAATAGTTTTCCCGCTCGAGTGAAATTCCGACCGCTAATAAGTTGTTTCCTCCTGTATTGAATCCTGCAATGAAGGTAATGAGCATCGCAAATGGTAAGAAAGTATTTAGATTTAGGAAATTCATAAAACTAAATCCAGTAGGACCACCCGAAAAATTTAAAACTGTTGGAAGAAGCAAGAGATATGGTAATATTCCTGCAGCAATAATCGTTTGCGTTAATACAGAACCTTCCATTAATTGGCGAAGTGTATAGCGAATCATGAATTTTGTTGAAAGCTTGTTGCCATCTAACTCCATTTCTTTGACACGTTCGACTTTTACATTCGAAGATGATGTTTGCGAAACAGCTTCATAGAAGTTTGGCAATACGATGAACTTCACGAGTAGTAAAATCGCCACAAATACTAAAATCACGAATCCAATCATCGGATAAACACTCATATCGAATGGATTTAAAATCGCATTATAGAAGGCAAGTACTGGTTGAAGGAAAATTGGCATTTCTCCTGTTATAAAAGTATTCACCACGGATTTTGACAAAATCATTTGATATCCAATAATGGCCCCAAGAGAAATCCCAAAAATTAAAACATTCGCAATCACGGATTGATATTTTCTAAAAAGTGGAATCTTCGCTAGGAAGAAGCAGAGAAGAAACATCAAGACGTAAACAATCGCACTGAGTACAAGCGCCCCTATTAAGGCAATTGGAATCGTGAAGAGGAAGTTTCCTCCTGAAAAATACACGTGGATTCCAAATAGCATTACGATTGGCAGAAATCCTTGCAGTGTAGCCACCACAATCGAAAGGCTCTTCCCAAGAATGACTTCTAATTCTGTAAAGGCATAAGGTAAATACGATTCAAAGTCTTTACTTTCATAAAAGACATTGTAAATAGCTGGCAATGCTTGCGAAATTAAAATCATCAAGAATAAGAAGACCGTACTCGCAAATTGAAGTGGAGGGTATGAACGTCCCGAAATCGCTCCAGGAATTCCAAATAAAGCTCCAAACATCACCGCAAATAGTAATTGTTGCATCAAGGTTTTCATCGCAACATTCACTGGTTTCGATGGATTTTTCGCCTGTTTCTTTCGATAATTTTGTAATTGTGCCGGTTGAGTTGCAAAAATTAAATTGGTCTTCACCAGCGTCAGAATTCGATTAAACCGCATGTGAATCCACTCCTTCTTGTCTACCGGCTAGTGATAAGTAGATTTCTTCAAGCGTGCTTTCTGGTTGTTGGCCTTTCAACTCTTGAATTGTACCGTAGAAGAGTAGTTTTCCTTTTTTCAAAATGGCAATCTTATCACAGAGTTGTTCTGCCACTTCTAAAACGTGTGTCGAGAAGAGAACGGTATTACCTTTATCGGCATGTTCGCGCATTAATTTCTTCAAGTCATAAGAAGCTTGTGGGTCAAGACCCGTCATTGGTTCATCGAGTACCCAAATTTCAGGGTCTGATAAAAGCGCGCCGATAACGAATACCTTTTGACGCATCCCGTGTGAGAACGAATCGATCACTTCATAGCGATGTCCTTCGAAATCAAATAATTCTAGTAAATAAGCTAGACGACTTTCTACTTCGTCTAAAGTCATGCCATAAGAAGAAGCAACTAATTCCCAAAATTCATTAGCTGTTAACCGTAGGAATAGGTCAGGACTATCGGCTACATAGCCAATTTTTTCTTTAATGGCTAGACGATTAGATGATAATTCTTGTCCGTCCACAATAATTTCTCCGCTTGTTGGATGAATGACGCTCACGAGTGATTTAATCGTGGTTGATTTACCAGCCCCGTTGTGACCGATTAATCCAATAATTTTTCCACTTTCAATCGTTAAGTTAAGTCCATCTAAAGCGATAGTTTGATCATATACTTTTGTTACATTACGAAATTCAATCATATTTATTCCTCCTTATGGATTATTTCATCCTTATTATACCAATAATAATATTAAAAAATAGTACTTTTTTGCGTAAAAAGAGTAATTTTTTGCTAAAAAGCTTTACATTCGATTACTACGAATCCGTGTGATTCTTCGTAATCTTAATAAATGCTTCTATTTTAATTTTTTTAAAATTTTCAAATTGTTTATTTTACAATACAAAACAATAAATTTCCTAAATTTATAATGATTAAAAAGAGGATTTATGCTAAAATATTCTTAATAAGAAAGCGTTTTATTTTTTTTTAGAAGTAGTATATCTGGCAAATAATATTTAGAAAAGGTAGGTGAATAAAAATGCATCGTCATGTTATCTCTGTCATCTTACTACTATCTTTAATTCTTGCAAAAATATTTTTAAAAGAGGATAAAAAATAATCCAAAACAAAGTAGCGCAAGGTATTTGGATACTAGCAAAAAAATACCTTTAGCTATGTTTTAGGCATACAAATATCATTGTTTTGATACGATTTCTTTGGATTTTTGGAAGAGAATGGTGTAAAGAAAATATAAATTGAACTTCAATTATCTGATACAGTGAAATGAGAAAAAGACATATAGTATAGTACAAACTTTAATCGGACTTATTGTAGTGATTGCTTTTGCATAGTTCGTATGCGTTAGTAGCGGGATTTACTCAATTGGGGTGGTAATCATGTTAAAAAAAATAAAAGATTCATATAATTTTTCAATTCCTTTTTTAAGTTGCATGATTTTTACGAAGTTTGCAGTTGATATTTTTTATGATATTTTTTCAATTGAAAGTTTTGGTGATAGTATTCTTTTTGAACGATCAATGTTACTTGCTTTATTAATTTCTATGGGTATTCACATATATAAAAATATGAATACTCCCCCTGAATGAAGTAGTGATTAACGTGAATAAGAAAAAAATTTTTAAAAGTTTATATATGCTTTTGGTTTTGGTCGGTTTAAGTTTTGGAGTTTTAAATGTTGTAAAATATAAAGATGGTTTATCATTTTTGTATTTTTTTATGCTATGTGTCTCTTTGAGAAAAACGTATTTTATTTTATTTAAGAAAAAACAGGAATATAATTGATAGGGACTGACCCCAAAAAGTGAGAATTTAATAAAAACACCCTAGGACTACCGTCTCCGTTATTCAACCGGAGACAGGTAGTCCAATTTTTGTTGGATTTTTTTCATTCTCATTTACGGAGCTCAGTGCCCTAAAAAGCAAGGTTTTTCTTTTTGTGTCAAGGGTTAACGGCACTTTTTAAAATTCGTATTGATTCTATATAGTATCAAGATAAGAAGAAAAAATTCCTTTCAGGAATTTTTAAAACAAAAAATCACCCTTTTCAGGGTGATTTTGTTTATTTATGCGATAAAAGATATATAAGCGTAAAAAGCTATTAAATACAAAATAACTGAAATCATTTTCACCCAAAAAGGTACTACAACATTTTTTTTCTTTCTTAAATATATTCCAAACATAACCGTTACAATCCATAATAAATAAAACAGTTGTCTCATATAACTTCCTCCTTATATTTTTTCTCTTTTACTTTTTACTTTGTTTTTATGTGTATACTAATTTTACTACTCTTTTTTTATTGCTAAGAGTCTTTTTTCGTTTTTATTGACGGTATAATTAATTTTTACGGTACTGAATTAGGGGCTTACTCCGCCCCTATAACCCCGAGCATGCGTGCAACGCTTGACCCGACCTCTAGCAATTAAAATTCCAAAAAATCAAAAATCGGTTTAATTGTTTTTAGAAAAAGTTGTAATAGGACGTCCTATTACCATTATTGCAAAAGATAAATTTACTTCTTCAGCAACCTTCTTTTTTTTTTAGCAAACATGGTGTTTGTATAAAAATAATTATACCACTACTAAAAAATAAAAAAAAGACTGAAAAAAACAACATAGGAGGAGTAAAATTAGTGTATACATAAAATAAAAACTAGACGGTTTTACCATGGTTAAGAAAAGTTGCAATGTTGTTTACGTTCTTGTCTTTCGGATTAACTGGGGTTAGTAAGGTGGATTAAAATATGACTAAATTTACTTATGGAGTTTATTTAGGTTTATTTTTAGGCTTATTTAGTTCAATAGTTGTTTATTACTTTTTGCCAGATTTATTTCCAATATATCCCAATATACTTTCAATTTTTTTCTTTTTGAGCTTACTTTTTGCTCTATTAAGGTTCATCTATAAAAAAGTAAAACAAAAAAGCCATCAGAAATGATGGCTTTTTGCTTACTAATTATTCGTTTTCTTCGTCGACTAATTGTTGCGCAAAATCTTTCATATTGCCTTTGATGGCTTCATCTGAAAGGGATGCAGTTGGATTTTCTGTTGCTGCTGTTTCAGCAGTGGCTTCAGAAGCTTCTTCTGTTTCTTCTTCGCGGTCTACAATCGCTAATGAACTTACAATCGCATCTTGATCGAGACGCATCATACGAACTCCAAGTGCTCCACGGCCTGTTTGAGACACGTCTTCGGCATGGAATCTGATGATAACCCCTTTATTCGTCATGATGAGTAAGTCTTCGTCTCCAGTTACAGTACGTAGGCAGACAAGTGGTCCATTTTTCTCGGTAATACGAAGTGTACGAACCCCTTTCACGCCACGGCCTTTCAACGCGTATTCGCTCGCAGCTGTACGTTTTCCGTAACCTTTTTCGCTGACTACTAATACTTCACGGTCTGGAGTTAAAATATCCATTCCGATGACATAGTCGCCTTCACGTAGAGAAACCCCACGAACACCTGAAGCGGTACGACCCATCGCACGAACTTTATCTTCATGGAAGCTTACAGCGTTACCGTGATAAGTTCCGAGGATGATGCCATCATTTCCGCTTGTAACTACTACACGAATCAATTCATCATCTTCGCGTAATTGGATGGCACGTAGACCATTTGTACGGATATTCTTGAATTCTGATAGACGAACACGTTTTACTGTTCCTCGTAATGTTGTGAAGAACAAGTAACGTTCTGATTCATCTGATTCTGGAACACTGATAATCGCTTGGATTTTCTCAGCTGAATCAATGTTTAATAAGTTGATGACTGGTAATCCTTTTGCTGTACGGCTATATTCAGGAATTTCGTACCCTTTTGCTTGGTAAACTTTCCCTGTATTCGTAAAGAAGAGGAGTGAATCGTGTGTTGAACATGAAATCATGTTTTCCACGTAGTCATCATCATGGACGCTCATTCCTTGAACCCCACGTCCTCCACGGCGTTGTGCCTTGAATTCAGTGTTGGCAAGACGTTTGATATATCCATTCTTCGTTAATGTAATGACGACATCTTCTTGTTCGATTAAATCTTCATCTTCAAGGCTTAATGCTTCTCCGACTAATAATTCTGTACGACGAGGATTATCGAAACGTTGTTGGATTTCAAGAAGCTCTTGTTCGATGATTTCGTAACGAAGTTCTTCGCTCGCTAATACTTTTTCTAAGTATTGAATTGTAGCTTGTAATTCGTTGTATTCTGCATCGATTTTCTCGCGTTCTAATCCTGTTAAACGAACCATACGCATATCAAGAATCGCTTGTGCTTGTTTATCGCTTAAGCCGTATTCATTCATGAAGCGGTCTTTGGCGATATCTCCACTTGCTGAACTTCTTAAGATGGCTACAATCGCATCGATATGGTCTAAGGCGATTTGTAATCCTTCTAAAATATGAGCGCGGTCTTCTGCTTTCTTCTTATCGAATAAGCTACGACGACGAACGACTTCTTCTTGGTGATCTAAGTAGTGGCGTAAAATTTCTTTTAAGCTCAATACTTTTGGCTCTTGATTTACAATCGCAAGCATGTTGAAGCCGAAGTTTGATTGTAATGGTGTTAATTTGTATAAATTATTTAATACAACGGATGCTGAAACATCACGACGCACTTCGATCACGACACGCATACCGACACGGTCAGATTCATCGTTTAAGTAAGTAATTCCTTCGATTTTCTTCTCGTGGTGTAATTGTGCGATACGTTCTACTAAACGCGCTTTATTTACCATATATGGTAATTCAGTGATGATGATGCGTTCTTTTCCGTTTTTCAATTCTTCGATTTGTACACGTCCACGAACCGTAATCGATCCGCGTCCTGTTTCGTACGCACGGCGAATTCCAGATTTACCTAAGACAAGTCCTCCAGTTGGGAAGTCAGGTCCAGGGAGAGCTTCCATCAATTCAGTAGTTGTAACATCAGGGTTCTTCATTAATAAGTGAAGAGCAGAGATGACTTCCGCCAAGTTATGTGGTGGAATATTTGTCGCCATCCCTACGGCAATCCCTGTTGCACCGTTTACTAATAAGTTTGGAATACGTGCTGGTAAAACTTCCGGTTCACGTTCTGTTGAATCGTAGTTATCACGGAAATTAATCGTATCTTTGTTAATATCGCGAAGCATTTCAAGAGCAATTTTACTCATACGAGCCTCTGTATAACGCATCGCAGCGGCGCCGTCTCCATCGACAGAACCGAAGTTACCGTGTCCATCAATTAATGGGTAACGGTATGAGAAATCTTGTGCCATACGAACCATGGCATCGTAAATTGCAGAGTCACCGTGTGGGTGATATTTACCCATTACGTCCCCGACAATACGCGCAGATTTTTTATGCGGTTTGTCCGGTGTCACTCCAAGTTCACTCATTCCATATAAAATACGACGGTGTACTGGTTTTAATCCATCGCGTACATCTGGTAGGGCACGCGATACAATAACACTCATCGAATACTCTAGAAATGATTTACGCATGGTATGCACTAAATCAGTTGATTCAAAAGTTTCTTCAAAGTGTTTCACTTCTTCAGACATAATTCGTCTCCTTTTCTATTCTTCTCTTCAAATTCGTTTACTAAATTAGATATCTAAATCTTCCATATTGATGTATTTCGCATTGCTTTCGATGAATTCACGACGTGGTTCTACACGGTCGCCCATCAAGATATCTAAAATTTGATCCGCTTCTGCAGCATCTTCCACAGATACTTGTAACATTGAACGGTTTTCAGGGTTCATGGTTGTTTCCCATAATTGTTCCGCATCCATTTCCCCAAGACCTTTGTATCGTGATAATTGTGGTTTTGGATGTGCTGGTAATTCTTTTAGTTTCGCTTCTAACTCTTCATCATTTTGAATGTAGTATTCATTCTTACCTTGTTTCAACTTGTAAAGAGGTGGTTGCGCGATATAAATATATCCAGCTTCCACTGCAGGGCGCATATAACGATAGAAAAGAGTAATGAGCAATGTACGGATGTGACTTCCATCGACATCGGCATCGGTCATGATGACTAATTTTTGGTAACGAGCTTTCGATAAATCAAAATCTCCACCAAAACCAGTTCCCATCGCTGTAAAGAGCGAACGAATTTCTTCGTTGGCTAAAATTTTATCGAGTGTTGCTTTTTCAACGTTCAAGATTTTCCCACGGATTGGTAGAATCGCTTGGAAATGACGTGAACGTCCTTGTTTTGCTGAACCACCCGCAGAGTCCCCTTCGACGATGAATAATTCAGAAATCGTTGGGTCATTGCTTGAGCAGTCTGCTAATTTACCTGGTAAGTTTGAAATTTCTAAACCAGATTTCTTACGAGTCACTTCACGCGCACGTTTTGCAGCAAGACGTGCTTTCGAAGCTAAAATCCCTTTTTCAACAATCTTACGTGCGACTTGAGGGTTTTCCATTAAGAATTTATCGAAGTGTGTTGAGAACAAGCGGTCTGTAATCGTACGAGCTTCAGAGTTTCCTAATTTCGTTTTTGTTTGTCCTTCGAACTGTGGATCAGGGTGTTTGATAGAAACAACGGCTGTTAACCCTTCACGAACATCTTCACCGCTTAGTTTTTCTTCGTTTTCTTTCATCAATTTTTGACGACGTGCATAATCATTAATCACACGTGTGAGGGCCGTCTTCATCCCTGATTCGTGAGTACCACCTTCATAAGTATGGATATTATTCGTAAAGCTGAGAAGGTTTGTATGGTATCCAGAAGTGTATTGCATGGCTACTTCTACTTGAATGCCATCTTGTTCTCCTTCTACATAAATTGGCTCTTCGAATAACACTTGTTTTGATTTATTCAGGTGTTCTACATAGCTCTTAATCCCGCCTTCGTAGCAGAAAGATTTTCTCACTGGCTCTTCTGGTCGGTAATCCGTAATCGTTAATTTTAATCCTTTGTTCAAGAACGCTAATTCACGCACACGGTTTGCTAATTTATCAAAATCGAACTCTGTTGTTTCTTGGAAAATTTCTGGGTCTGGTACGAAATAAACGCTTGTACCGTGTTTATCTGTTGTCCCAATGATTTTTAAGTCATCTAAAACGGCACCACGTTTATAAGATTGCTCATAAATATTGCCTTCTTTAAATACTTGAACGGTTAAGTCTGTTGAAAGAGCATTTACAACAGAAGCCCCAACCCCGTGAAGACCCCCAGAAACTTTATAGCCTCCGCCGCCGAATTTACCACCGGCGTGAAGCACTGTAAATACAGTTTCTACGGCAGGACGACCTGTTTTTTCTTGAATATCGACCGGAATCCCACGTCCGTCATCAGTTACGCGAATGTGATTTTCTTTAGTGATGTCGATTTCGATATGTGTCGCAAACCCAGCCAACGCTTCGTCGATTGAGTTATCCACGATTTCCCAAACAAGGTGGTGCAACCCGGCACTACTTGTTGAACCAATATACATCCCAGGACGTTTACGAACAGCTTCGAGTCCTTCTAATACTTGAATCTGACTGGCATCATATTGCGCAGCTAATTCAGCTTTGTTTTCTTCTGTCATATGCTAATTCTCACTCTCCGTTTTTAAAATAGTTCCTTTTTCAATCGGTATTACGACTGGTTCATTAATAAATTGTTGCTTAATCCCATCCAGGCTCGTTGTCGTAATAAAGGTTTGCACCTTATTTTCAATGGCCTTAATCAGATGAGTTTGTCTATCATCATCGAGTTCGGAAAGTACGTCATCTAATAATAGAAGAGGATACTCACCTGTCGATAATTTCATCAATTCGATTTCCGCAAGCTTCAAACTGAGAACGGTCGAACGTTGCTGTCCTTGCGAACCGTACGTTTGAACCGGAATCTCGTTCAAATAAAAAATCAAATCGTCACGGTGCGGTCCAATCAGCGTTGTGGCTTGATCCGCCTCACGAGTTTGATTCTTTTTGAATTGATCGATATAAATTTCTTTCATTTGCGAAGGGGTTAAACCATCCTCCAACGGAATCGTTGCTTGATATGAAACCGAGAATTTCTCACGACCAAGCGATAACTGGTCATGAATCGGAATGGCTAAAGCCTCCAATTGCTTCATAAAATCGAGACGATGAAAGACGATTTTACTAGCTAACTCGCTTAACATCTCGCTTAAAACCTCTAAGTATTCGTCCGGCTGCTTTTTCTTAATGGCTAGCTGCTTCAAATACGTATTGCGCTGTTTTAAGACGCGATTATATTCCACTAAATCATAGAGGTAGAGGGAACTCATTTGTCCAAGTTCCATATCCACGAATTTACGTCTGTTTTGCGGAGACCCTTTGACAAGCGTGAGGTTCTCTGGGGCAAATAGAATGACATTCAAGTTTCCAAGGTAGGAACTGAGTCGTTTTTGCTCCAAATAATTCACTTTCGCGATTTTTCCTTTTTTAGAAAATTGCAATTCTAAATTCGTCTTTGTCGCTGTTTTCTCAACAGTCCCTTTAATCGTCGCAAACTCTTTTTTCCATCCAATCAGTTCTTTGTCGTTTGTAGTGCGGTGGCTCTTTGTCATCGCCAAGGCATAAATCGACTCCATCAGGTTGGTTTTCCCTTGTGCATTTTCACCAATAAAAACATGCACACCGTCTGTAAACTCTAGTTGGACAGATTCATAATTACGAAAGTTTTGTAATTGTAAATTAGTCAGCTTCATGCGTCATGTGTGTTCAAATCATTTTCATCCGATTTCATTTCTTTCACAATAAAAATACCTTCATCAGGTATTTCGACACGTGTATTCGGATATAATTTTCTACCACGTCGATTTTCTAACTCTCCATCTACAAAAACTGTATATTCTTGCAGGTACCATTTTGCTTGTCCGCCCGTTGTAATGACGTCAATATGTTTTAAAAATTGCCCTAATGTAATGTACTCATCAGAGATCGATACGATAGTTGTCATGAACTTCCTCTTTTCTAATGGATATTGGTGAGAACTCCATTAAACTCATGCATGCTCACATATTTTTAAGTAGAATAACTCTACAATATTATACAATTTTTACACGCTTTTCGCAAAGAAATTGCAAAATTTAGGGGGTTATTTCAATTTTAGGTCAAAAATAACAAAAAAGCCTAAAAAAACAAAAAACAAAATTTAATAGGATTTTTTCAAAAATTGAAAGTTTTGGACCAAAAATCACCCCAAAATCACACTGTCCAAAATTCACTTATAAGTGAATTTCGGGAAAATGCAAAAATACAGTTGAAAATAAAAAAAATCGAGCCTTCAAAATGAAAGCTCGAGTAAAAGTTTGATTCTCTATGATTACCCATTGAATGTACGAACAGGTGTCACTAATTGAATGAAGCTATGTGGAATACCAGAGTGGTCTTCTTTTAGTTTCAATGTGAATGGACGGTTTGCTTCTAAGAAGTTGATAACCGCTTCTGAAGAACCGAATAATTTCAACGCTTCTTTTAAGTAGTCTGGGTTGAATGAAATTTCAAGTGGAGCTCCTTCGAAGTTTTCCACAGCGATTTCTTCTTCAACCGTACCGACTTCAGGAGATTTCCCTGTTAATAGAATACGTTCTGGAGAAAGTGTTAATGTCGCGATATTGTTTTTATCCGTATGTGACATTAATGAAGCACGTTCTACAGCTGCTACTAATTCGCTAGCAACGACTGTAATTGAAGTGTTCGCTCCGTCGTTAATTAAACGGTCTGTATCAGGGTACATTCCTTCTAATAGACGAGAGTAGAAGGATAATGTTTCTGTTTGGAACAAGATTTGATTATCTGTAATCGCAAAATCGATTGTTTCTAATCCGTCGATGATACGAGATAATTCTAATAATGTTTTACCAGGTAATGTCATTTCGAAAGTCAATGCATCACTGCCAGCTGGCATTTGTAATGGAATGATACGTTGGCTTAAACGGTGAGAGTCCGTTGCGACTGCTTTTAATTGGTTGTCTTTAATCACCATATGAATCCCTGTTAAGATTGGACGAGATTCTGCAGTTGAAACGGCAACCGCTGTTTGTACAATCACTTGTCTAAATAATGGAACAGGAATTGTAATGACATGATTTTTTTCGATTTCTGGTAATTGTGGATAATCTACTGCTGATAATCCATTTAATGTAAATGATGCATTACCTGCTGTAATCGTTGCTTGTAATTGATCGTTTGTTTCAAGTGTGAATACATTTAAAGGTAATTTTTTAACGATTTCTCCAAAGAAACGAGCAGGAAGAACGATGCTACCTGGTTCTTGGACTGTTAATTGTAATTCTTCGTCTTCGATTGGTAAGAATACTTCGATAGAAACTTCTGAATCACTACCTGTTAATGTTAATCCTTCTTCACTTGCAACTAATTTAATCCCTGTCAAAATCGGAATTGTTGTTTTTGATGGAATTGCACGTTGCACATCTACAAGATTTTTTAAGAACCCTTGTCTGTTTACTGAAAATTTCATAACTGCCTCCTTTAGGGTGTGCTTTTATATTTAATTTATTTATTAATAAAATAGTAATAGTAGTAGGGCCTGTGTATATTGTGGAAAAGTCAATTTTCCTTATAACAGAGACCAATTTTAATTGTGGATAATCATTGTGGAAAACTCCACCGTTTTATGGTACTTATCCACAGCTTAATAACCGAGCGAATGCTTGATTTCATTAATCACGCGAATCGTTTCTGGATCATCTTTAGCTTCTTGGCTAATTTTTTCATAGGCGTGAATAACCGTTGAGTGGTCACGACCAAAATCAGCACCAATCTTTTGAAGAGAAACACGTGTTAATTCACGAGAAAGATACATCGCGATTTGACGCGGTTGAACCATCGTCTTCGTTCTTTTCTTTCCTTTAATATCTTCTACTGTAATATTGTAGTATTTCGCAACGGCGCTTTGGATATCATGAACTGTAAGAAGCTTCTCGTCGCCTCCAGGAAGGAACGATTGCAACGCTTCTGCAGCAAGGTCTGTTGAAATATCTTGTCCGACCATAACTGAGTACGCTTGAAGACGCATTAATGCTCCTTCTAATTCACGGACGTTTGATTGAATATGACCTGCGACATAACTCAATACTTCAATAGGAATATTAAATCCAAGAGAAGTGGCTTTATTTTGTAAGATCGCAATACGCGTTTCTAAGTCTGGTGGCGTAATATCTACGGATAAACCAGATACGAAACGAGATACGAGACGTTCTTGTAATTCTTTAATTTCCGTTGGTTGACGGTCACTCGTTAATACGATTTGTTTTTGGTTATTGAAAAGCGCATTAAATGTATGGAAGAACTCTTCTTGAGTCGCTTCTTTTTTGGCTAAGAATTGAATATCATCGACCAATAAGATATCCACATTACGGTAACGATTGCGGAATTCTTGCGGCGTTTTTGATCCAATCGAAGCGATCATTTCATTCATAAACTCTTCACTCGTCACGTATTTGACACGTGCGTTTGGATGGCTCTTCTTATATTTATTCCCAATGGCTTGCATTAAATGAGTTTTTCCAAGACCTACACCACCATAGAAGAAAAGAGGGTTATAGGTATTACCAGGATTATCCGCAACGTAATGCGCGGCAGCCGTGGCCATTTGATTTCCTTTCCCAATAATGAAAGTTTCAAATGTATATTTAGGATTCAAATGCGAGTCTTCCTCGATGGCAACCATTGTTGGAGTTTCAGGAATATTTGGTTGAATTTCTTCGACTCCTTGATGGAATGGAGTATTTACTGGACCTTCATCTTCTGAATCGATAAAACGTGGTTCAAAAGATTGTCTAAAGTAATCATATCCAATTTCCATAATGTCTCTAATGAGGTTATCTTGCCAATATCTCGCAAATGTCTTAGAAGGCACTTTAATATAGAGAATATTTTGTTCAATTCGAATCGGTTCAGCTGGTTTAATCCAGTGATTAAAGGTAAATTCGGAATTTGTTTTTTCAAAGTGTTCTAATAATAGTTTCCAAAATTCTTGGATGGAATTCATAAATGCACCTCCTTATATCGTTTTCAAGATTCTAATCCATTTAACAGTGTACCATCTTTCCAAAAAGTTTTCCACAATCGGATTGATAAAATCACAAAAAAAGATTATTTTTGATAACTTTATCCACAAAACGGTGGATAAGTCGAAGAAAAAAGTGGATATTCACAGAGATATGCACATAAAAATAGCAGTTATAAACAATAAAGAAAGTTGGTATAAAAGGAATTTAATAGAGTTATCCACCATTGTGCATAATTTTTGTAAACAGATTGTTATTTTGTGGATAAATTGTTTATAAGTCTGTGGAAATCGTCTTTTATGCAAAAAAGCTATCCACCATCGATGTGAATAACTAAAAAAATAGAACAAAATAGACAGTTATTTGTAGAAATTTTTAGCCTGATTATGTTATGATACTTCAGTAATTTAGTGATTAGATAGTTTATATTGACAATTAAACATTTTATATTTATAATGTACTAGACTGTCTAGGGAGACTAGATATTTCATTTACAGTAGGAGGTGCACACGAATGAAAAGAACATATCAACCAAGCAAACGCAAACGTCAAAAAGTTCACGGATTCCGTAAACGTATGAGCACAAAAAATGGCCGTAGAGTATTAGCAAGCAGACGCCGTAAAGGTAGAAAAGTTTTAGCAGCTTAGATCACTGAACGTCTCAGTGGTCTTTTTTTTTAAAAACCATTTGAGTGACTGGAGAGATTCAAGTAGATGAAGAAATCGTTTCGAGTAAAGAAAGACCGCGAATTTCAAAAGGTATTCCACAAGGGAAAATCGACAGCGAACCGTCAATTCGTTATTTATAAATATAATAAGGAAGGCCAATCCCATTTTCGTGTGGGAATCTCTGTCAGCAAAAAACTTGGAAATGCGGTTACGCGTAATCGTCTTAAAAGAAGAATCCGTCATATTTTAATGGAACTGGACGACCAATTGGCGCAAGATGTAGATTTTATCGTCATTGCTCGTCAACCCATCGTACAAATGTCTTATCAAGAAATGAAAAGCAGTATGATGCATGTTTTAAAATTAGCTACATTAATACCTAAAAATTAAGATTCCTACTATAAATAGGAATCGTTGAAAATTAAATATTCTAAAAGGTGGGACTTTTCAGTGAAGAAAAAAAGCCAATTGATTTTATCATTAGCAGTTTTAACTTTATTTTTAGCGGCCTGTGGAACTTCTCCAATTACGGAGTCTAGTACAGGATTCTGGGATCGAATTGTTCTATATAATTTATCTCAATTTATCATCTGGTTATCAAACCTATTAGGTGGAAGTTACGGTTTAGGGATTATCGTCTTTACGATTATTACTCGTTTAATTATGGTTCCTTTAATGCACTTCCAATACCAAAGCACGCGTAAACAAGCGATTCTTCAACCAGAAATTAAAGCTTTACGTGAGAAGTATTCAGCACGCGACCGTGCAACACAAGAATTGCTTCAAGCTGAAATGAACGCTTTATACGAGCGTGAAGGTATCAACCAATATGCTGGATGTTTACCATTATTAATTCAATTGCCAGTCATGATGGCATTGTATCAAGCAATCAGCCGTACAGACGTATTGAAAACAGGTCATTTCTTATGGTTCCAATTAGACCAACCAGACCCATATTTCATCTTACCAGTCTTAGCAGCATTAACTACGTACATCACAACATGGTTATCAATGAAAATGCAAGATACTGGTGGCGCTGGTAAAGTTATGATGTATGTCATGCCAGCAATGATCCTATTTATGTCTCTTGGGTTATCAAGTGCGTTATCACTCTACTGGGTAGTCGGAAACGTATTTATGGTAGGCCAAACATTACTATTAAATAATCCATTTAAATTCCAAGAAGAGCAAAAAGCAATTGCCGCTGAGAAAAAACGTCGTGCAAGGGCGCTCGAAAAAGCGAAAAGAAGACACGGAAAATAATTCTTATAGAGCTCTTGTTGAAATGTCTCAATCATGAGATAATAACAATGATTTTTATAGAGTAGGAGAGTTTACGATGACAAATACAATTAAAGTAAGTGACGTTTCAGTAGAAAAAGCAATCCAAAAAGGATTACGTCAGTTAGGATTACCGCAAGACCAAGTGTTTGTGGAAATCATTTCTGAAGGTAAAAAAGGATTGTTTGGCTTCGGTCAAAAAAATGCTGAAGTGGAATTAACACCAGTGGCTACAATGGTTAGCGAAGAAGTAGTAGAAGAAGTTGTGGAACCTGTTGTTGAAACAGCAGAAGAAGTAACTGTAGAAACAGTAGAAGTTCCTGAAGAAGACTTCGATGAAGATGATTTCGAAGAAGAAGAAGCAGGAGAAGTAGATTACGAAGAAACTGTAGACCAATTAGAAGAAGCTGCTCGTGTGACAAAAGAATACTTAGAAGGCATCGCTAAAACATACGGCGCTGAAGCAACAGTAACGGTTGAAGCACGTCGTGACCGCATGACTTTCGTATTCGATACAGACAAACAAGGTCTTTTAATCGGAAAACATGGTAAAATCTTGAATGCTTTACAAGTACTTGCACAAGTATCTGTACACCGTTTCGTTAAAGGACGTATTTCAGTTCAAGTGGATGTTGGTGATTACCGTCAACGCCGTAGTGAAACATTACAACAAATTGCGGAAAGAACAGCTCGTAAAGTATTAAAAACAAAACAACCTGTTTACTTAGAACCACTTCCAGCGTATGAAAGAAAACAAATTCACGCTGCGTTAAGTAAAAATAAACGCATCTCAACTCACTCAGAAGGTAAAGAACCACATCGTTACCTCGTAGTTGAAATCGCAGAATAGAAAAATGAAAGCTTATGACCGTTTCGGTCATAAGCTTTTTTTGTGCTTTCAAAATCGACATTTAAAGGATAATGCTTAGAATGATTATTATATCAATCATTTTAGCGAAAATAAATGTAATGAAAATAACTTTCATTAAAATAAATGACGGTTATATAAAAAAATATATAATCGCCATTTTCATTCAGAAAAAAAGAAAAATTCCTATAAAACTCTACCAAATTGAAGTTTTTCCTTTGGATATATCGATAAATAAAGGTATAATAAATTTGATATAGGGGACATATATTAAATAAAAGAAAGGAGATATTATGGATATTCAAATTTTTGTGAATCGAAGAAAAGAATTAGGTTTATCTCAAATTGAATTGAGTGAGGGTATTTGTACACAAGCTACATTGAGTCGATTCGAAAATCACGGTCAAATTCCTTCAATGAAAATATTGACCTTGCTTTGCAAAAAGTTGCAAATGGACGTAGGGGAGTTATTTCCATCTGTAGCGATTAAAGACTCAGTGTTAAATAAGAAACTTGATAAAATAGAATTCAATATCGTGAGTATGGAATATGAAGAAGCAGAAGAGCTGATTAAGAGTATTAATGTTGCACACTTAACAACGCAACAAGAGTGGCGATATCTATATTTAAAGGGCTTCACGCATACATTAATGAACAAAGATGATGCGGACAGTTTCTTCTATTTTAATCAATTATTGGCGGATCATTCAGACGTAGATAATAAGTATATCTTTTTAGCCTACACCGGAATTGGCCTTATTTATATGAATCAAGCCGATTACGATAAGGCAGAGTACTTCTTTGAAAAAGCTATTCACCAAATTGATTCGTATACCATCGAGTCTGTAGAAGATGTTTGTCGTGTCCTAACAGTCCTATATTACGCAGCAACATTTTATGCGACGATTAAGGAATATGATACAAGTGATGTGTTATTACGCCGTGGGGTAACGATTTGTGGGGAAAATCATGTTACTTACTATTTAGCACGTATTAAATATTTACAAGCTGAAAATGCATATGTAAATGAATTTGGTCAAGAAGAAGTTAAAGAATTGATTAGAGACGCTGCCGCATTTGCCAGACTGAATAAAAATACTGTATTATTAGAAAAGATAAAAGTATTTGAAGACCGTGTGGTGAAAGGAGAATAGATATGTCTATTCGTCTCAAAAAGGAAGATTTCCTCAAAAAAGAAAAACTCGAAGTTCCTGAAACATTAAAAGAGGAACTAGTCAATGATGAATATGATTTAGATAGTTTTGGAGATGCGTTTATTATGATGCCAAAAATGGAAGAAGATAAACGTCAACAAAACCTAGAAAAGAACATCAAAAAAGAGTGGCTCGAGGATTTCGAAAACTAGTTTCTACTATAATATAGTAAACAAATTCAAAAAGAAGACTTTGGTGAGTTCGCCGAGGTCTTCTTTTATGTTTGAAAAAGCATTTCTGTAAATATTTTATTTGAAGTTTTTTCATAAAAAATTCTTAGTAAAAACAGTGGCATTTTAGTTGAAATTGCCTATCAGTTATGATAAATTAATATCACTGTGAAGCGAACGTTCGCTTTTAAAACATTTTCAAAAAAGTTTTGAAAACAGCAGACGTAATCGTTTGACGCAGAGCCTATATTATGATAATATATAGGAGTTGTTGCAAAACAACGATTGACCTTTGAAAACTGAACAAAGAAGACAAACCAAATGTGTAGGGACTTCATCTTAGTGATGAAGAAACAACAATTTCTTATCTCTTTAAAGAGATACAATAAGTCAGTAATTAAAATGAGCTTTTCAAAGCTCATGAAAATTCAATTTTTTCATGAGAGTTTGATCCTGGCTCAGGACGAACGCTGGCGGCGTGCCTAATACATGCAAGTCGAACGAGAGCGAC